>JAKABC010000113.1 GCA_021802025.1 Actinomycetes bacterium | reverse complement strand
GGTCGCCGCGCCGGCTCAGCGCGCGCGCCTCGAGGCCGAGGTCGCCGCGGCCCGCGCCCGGCTCGGGCTGTAGCAGCCCTCTGACACCCTCACGGGGCGGGGCGAGCCCGTAGGTTGGAGGACCGATGGCCGAACGGCTGATGACGCCCACGAAGATCTCGGAGTGGCTGGGCTGCGAGCACTCACTCGCGCTCTACCTCGCCGGGGAGGGCGGCGAGGAGCGGGCCCTCAGCGAGCTCGCCGAGATCCTCCAGGCCAAGGGACTGCTTCACGAGCGCCGGGTGCTGGCGGACTACCGCGCGCGCGGGCGCAGCGTGCTCGAGGTCGAGAAGGGCTCACGCGAGGACTTCGAGCGCTTCGTCGCGCGCGTGGGCGACCCTCTTAGCGGGGAGTGGGACGTCATCTACCAGATGCCCTTAGAGAACGACGGCGTGCGCGGGGTGGCCGACTTTATCGAGCGCGTCGCCGAGCCCGAGGCGGGCTACTGCGCCTACGAGCCGGTCGACGCGAAGCTCACCCGCTCCGAGGCCAAGGCCGGCCACGTCCTGCAGCTGTGCTTCTACGCCGAGGCGTTGACGCGGCTCACCGGCGCGCCGCCGCGGCGGATGCACCTGGTGCTCGGCACCGGGCAGCGCGAGAGCTACGTCGTCGAGGAGTTCATGGCCTACTGGCGGCGCATCCGGCGCCAGGTGCTGGAGATCTTCGCCTCGGGAACCCTGGAGGGCACCCGGGCGCGCCGGTGCGCCCAGTGCGACTACTGCGCGTACCAGGGGCGCTGCGAGGCGGGGTGGCGGGCGGCCGACTCGCTCGAGTTCCTCGCCGGCGCGCGGCGCGACGACGTCGACCTGCTCGAGGCCGGCGGGGTGCGCACGGTCGTGGACCTCGCGACGTCGGCGCGCGCGCCCGAGGGGGTGCGAGCCGAGCGCTACGGGCGCCTGCGGCGCCAGGCGACCCTCCAGGTGGCCGGGCGCCGCGACCCCGAGGCGCCGCCACCCTTCGAGGCGATCGCGCCGGGCGAGGACCCCCTCTACGGCCGCGGTCTCGAACAGCTGCCCGAGCCCGACGAGGGGGACCTCTTCCTCGACTTCGAGGGCGACCCCTTCTGGTCGCCGGCGAGCGACCTGCTCTTCATGGCCGGGCTGTGGCTCCTCGAGGCGGGCGAGTGGCGGTACCGGTCGTGGTGGGCTCACGACCTCGACGCCCAGCGCGCGATGGTCGACGAGCTCGTGGGCCTGTTCTACGAGCGCCGCGAGCGCTACCCGAACAGCCACCTCTACCACTACAACCACACCGAGCGCTCGGCGATCGAGCGACTGGTGGACGGGGCCGTCGCCCAGAGCCGGGTGGACGCGCTCAAGTTCTCGGGCTACTTCGTCGACCTCTACCCGATCGTGCGCAATGCCTTCACGGTGGGCGCCGAGTCTTACAGCCTCAAGAGCCTCGAGAGGCTCGTGGGCTTCACCCGTGCGACCGAGATCCAGCGCGGCACGGGGGCCGTCATCGAGTACGAGCGCTGGATGGCGACGGGCGATCCGTCGTGCCTGGAGAACATCGAGGACTACAACCGCGACGACGTGGTCGCCACCAAGGCCCTGCGCGACTGGGTCGTGGCCCAGCGCCCACCGGGGTTGGCCTGGCGCGAGGCCCAGTTCGTGCGCGAGAACGCCAACGAGGAGCTCGACGAGCTGCGCGCGGGCCTGGCCGCCTTCGCCCTGACCGACCCCGACTCGCCCGAGGCCCTCCTCGGGCACCTCCTCAGCTACTGGTCGCGCGAGAAGGCGGCCGCCGAGATGCCCCTGCGCGCGACGCTGCGCTCGAGCGACGACGCCGCGCTCGAGGCGTTGGGGGCGCTCGGCGGACTGGTCTTCGCCGGCGAGGTCGCCCCCGAGGGCCGACGACGCACGTCGTGCTGGCGCTTCACCTACCCCGAGCAGGAGTTCGACAGCGACTTCGACGAGCCCGATAAGAAGGTCGCCTTCCTCGACGGCGAGGGCCGGCTGTGTCTGGGTGACCTGCGTGGACACGACCCCGAGGCGCGCGAGGTCGTCGTCCAACCGCCCGGGACCTACGAGGGCCCCCTCCCGCGGGCCCTCGCCCTGCACCGCGCGGTGGCCCCCGGGCAGAAGTGGGACGCCCTGCAGGACGTCGCGCGCCGCGTCGTGGCGGCGGGATCGATCACCGCGGCGCCGCGGGCGCTGGCCGACCTCTTCACCGGCGTCGCGCCCCGGACGGCGGGCGGCGAGGCCGGTTGGGTCGTCGGCGACGCCGAGGCGCAGATCGTGGCCTGGGTCGAGGGACTCGACGACTCCTACGCGCCGATCCAGGGGCCCCCGGGCACGGGCAAGACCTACCGCGGCGGCCACGTCATCGTCTCGATGGTGCGCGACGGGCGCCGTGTCGGGGTCACGGGGCCGAGCCACAGCGCCATCGACAACCTCATGCGCGAAGCGCTCAAGGTCGCGCGCGACAACGGCGTCGACCTCGCGGACGCGTCGTTCGTCCACTGGGACAACAACCGGGCCGCGCGAGGCCTCGACCGGGGGATCGAGTACCCGAGCCGGCGCTCCACGGTCTTTACGAGTGCCCCGGCGGTGGTGGGCGGGACGTCGTGGCTCTTCGCCGCCGAGGAGTTCGCGCGCGACCCGCTCGACCTGTTGATCGTCGACGAGGCCGGCCAGGTCTCCCTCGCCGACCTCGTGGCGATGTCGCGGGCCGCCGCCAACCTCTTGTTGCTGGGCGACCCCCTCCAGCTCGCCAACGTCGCCCAGGCCGTCCATCCGGGCCGCTCGGGTGAGAGCGTCCTCGAGTACGTGCTCCACGGCCGGGCGACCCTGCCCGAGGGCGGGGGGGTGTTCTTGCGCACCACGCGGCGCATGCACCCCGCGGTGTGCGACTTCGTCAGCCGGCAGTTCTACGAGGGCCGCCTCGAGGCCGACGCGGGGTGCCTCAACCAGCGCACGGCCTTCGGCACGGGGCTGCGCTGGCTAAGGGCCGAGCACGAGGGCCGCTCCACCGCGGCCCCCGAGGAGGTCGAGCTCGTCGTTGAGCAGATCCGCTCGATGCGCGGCGGGCGCTTCGTCGACCGCGAGGGCACCGAAGGGGTCCTCGGTGACGACCACTTCATGATCGTGGTGCCCTACAACGCCCAGCGGCGGCTCTTCCGCGCCGCCCTCGACCGGGCCGGGCTCGAGGGGGTCGAGGTGGGCACCGTGGACAAGTTCCAGGGTCGCGAGGCGGTCGTCGTCTTCTTCTCGATGACGGCCTCGAGCGAGGACCAGATCGCCCGGGGCAAGGAGTTCCTCTTCTCGCGCAACCGGCTCAACGTGGCGGTGAGCCGGGCGCGCAGCCTCGCCTACCTCGTGTGCACCGAGGCGCTGCTCGACGCCCGGGCCGCGACCGTGGACACGATGCGCCTCATCAGCACGGTCAACGCCTTCGTCGAGGGCGCCACACGGGCGTAGCGTGACCCCTCGCGCCAGGTGCTACTCTGGTGACCCTGCCCGCGGGGGGCACCGGGGAAGTTGCCCGGGACTGTCGGCCCTGCTAAGGTAGGTAGCCCTGCCCGGGGAGACTCGGGACGGGATTCCCGGGGAGACCCGGGAAGGTGTACTGCGCACCTCCGGCTACGCCGCGTGCGCCGTCGCTCCTTGAAAACGGAAGAACGAGAGCCAAAAGCCAGTACGGGCGGCACGACCTGATCTAAACGGGACGCGCCGTTCGCACACAATTTGGTCTGGGGGCACCCCGTGCGCCCAGACCCGTCAGGCGAGGTTTTAGAGCTAACTCGCCTGGCTCTTCTGATTTCGAGGGGATTCGTCCCCGGAAAATCTTGATGGAGAGTTTGATTCTGGCTCAGAGTGAACGCTGGCGGCGTGCTTAACACATGCAAGTCGAACGGGATCCAAGGAGCTTGCTCCGAAAGATCTAGTGGCGAACGGGTGAGTAACACGTGAGCAACCTGCCCCGAAGATCGGGATAACACCGGGAAACCGGTGCTAATACCGAATACCTCCCCTTGGTCGCATGGCCGAGGGAAGAAATGTCTTATCGCTTCGGGAGGGGCTCGCGGTCCATCAGCTTGTTGGCGGGGTAACGGCCCACCAAGGCAACGACGGATAGCTGGTCTGAGAGGACGATCAGCCACACTGGAACTGAGACACGGTCCAGACTCCTACGGGAGGCAGCAGTGGGGAATCTTGCGCAATGGGCGAAAGCCTGACGCAGCAACGCCGCGTGAGGGACGAAGGCTTTCTGAGTTGTAAACCTCTTTCGACAGGAACGATTGTGACGGTACCTGTAGAAGAAGCACCGGCCAACTATGTGCCAGCAGCCGCGGTGATACATAGGGTGCGAGCGTTATTCGGATTTATTGGGCGTAAAGAGCTCGTAGGCGGTTCGATAAGTCGGGTGTTAAACCCCCAGGCTCAACCTGGGGCCGCCACCCGAAACTGTCGTGACTAGAGTTTGGTAGGGGATCACGGAATTCCTGGTGTAGCGGTGGAATGCGCAGATATCAGGAGGAACACCAGTAGCGAAGGCGGTGATCTGGGCCAATACTGACGCTGAGGAGCGAAAGCGTGGGGAGCGAACAGGATTAGATACCCTGGTAGTCCACGCCGTAAACGGTGGGCACTAGGTGTGGGGACTTTTCAACGGTTTCCGCGCCGCAGCTAACGCATTAAGTGCCCCGCCTGGGGAGTACGGCCGCAAGGCTAAAACTCAAAGAAATTGACGGGGGCCCGCACAAGCGGCGGAGCATGTGGCTTAATTCGATGCAACGCGAAGAACCTTACCTAGATTTGACATGTTGGGAAAAGCCGCAGAGATGTGGTGTCCTTCGGGGCCCATCACAGGTGGTGCATGGCTGTCGTCAGCTCGTGTCGTGAGATGTTGGGTTAAGTCCCGCAACGAGCGCAACCCTTGTTCTATGTTGCCAGCGCGTAATGGCGGGGACTCGTAGAAGACTGCCGGGGTCAACTCGGAGGAAGGTGGGGACGACGTCAAGTCATCATGCCCCTTACGTCTAGGGCTGCACACATGCTACAATGGGCGGTACAGAGGGCTGCTAAACCGCGAGGTGGAGCCAATCCCTAAAGCCGTCCTCAGTTCAGATTGCAGGCTGCAACTCGCCTGCATGAAGTCGGAGTCGCTAGTAATCCCGGATCAGCATTGCCGGGGTGAATACGTTCCCGGGCCTTGTACACACCGCCCGTCAAACCACGAAAGTCGGCAACACCCGAAGCCGGTGGCCTAACCGAAAGGAAGGAGCCGTCGAAGGTGGGGTCGGTGATTGGGGTTAAGTCGTAACAAGGTAGCCGTACCGGAAGGTGCGGCTGGATCACCTCCTTTCTAAGGAGCACATCTGCCCATCAGGGGCAGACAGCTACCTAGTTGAATACTGGTTACTCGGCGCCTAACGGGCGTGCCAAGTCGGGGTTTACCCTGGCGCGAGGCACGAGTGAGGTGTCCGGACTCTCGTCTTCCGTTTTGGGGGAACGACCCCAGCCGATGTCCGAGCGACCTCTCGGCCCGCTTGACGGCGCACTATGTGCTGGTCGAGCCGCGTTCCTTGAGAATTCTAGAACGAGCACGAGCATCTACAAAAGTATGTAATTTCTCCAAGCTACAAAGAGTCAACGGTG
>JAKABC010000112.1 GCA_021802025.1 Actinomycetes bacterium | reverse complement strand
CCTACGGGAGCCGGGTGGCCGTGGTCGACACCAACGTCGCCCGGGTCCTCGCTCGGGCCGTCGCCGGACGGCCGCTCACCCCCCGCGAGGCCCGCGAGGAGGCCGCGGCCCTGCTCGGGCGGCGCGACCCGCGCCGCTTCAACCAGGCGATGATCGACCTCGGGGCGCGTTTCTGCTCGGCGCGGCCGCGCTGCGCGAGCTGTCCGCTGGCGCGGGTCTGCGCCTGGCGGGCCGGCGGCGGCGAGGACCCGGCACCCACCAGCGCCCACGTGACCCGACCCCAGGCGCCCTTCGCCGACTCGGACCGTCAGTGGCGGGGCCGGGCGATCGAGCGGCTGCGCCGCGGGCCGGCGAGCGCCGCGGCGATGCGCGCCCACCTGGCCGGACTCGCGCCCGCGCGCCGGCGTCGCGTCCTCGACTCCCTGGTCGCCGAGGGTCTGGTGGTCCGGGCCGCGGGGGGCTTCGCCCTCGCGGGCGCCCCTAGGGTGGCGCGGTGACCGGCCCGAGCGAGGACGACGCCCGACGGGCCTTCGGCCACTTCGCGACCGGCGTGGTGATCGTGACGGCCGCCACGCCGGACGGGCCGGCCGGGTTCACCTGCCAGGCCTTCGGGTCGCTCTCGGTCGACCCGCCGTCGGTGCTGTTCGCGGCGAGGAGAAGTTCCGTCTCGTGGGCGCGGATGCGGGCCGTCGGGGTGCTCGGGGTGAGCATCCTCGCGGCGGACCACGAGGAGGTCGCGCGCCTCTTCGCCACCACCGGCGCCGACAAGTTCGCCGGGCGCGCGTGGCGCCACGCGCCGGGGGGCTCGCCGTTGCTGGCCGGGGCCCTCGCCCATCTCGAGGGCCGGGTCCGGCTGGTGGAGAACCACGGGGACCACGACGTCGTCGTGGTCGACCTCGCCCACGTCGAGACCTTCGCCGGCGCCCCCCTCGTCTACTTCCGCAGCGAGTACCGCCACCTCGCCTAGCGGGCCGGGTTCGGTACGCTGCGTGAGGTGGGAGACCTGGACCGACTCGAGCGTCGGGGCCGCCGGTGACGATCGCCCTGGTGGCCGTCGTCGCGGTCGTGGTCGTCGTCGTGCTGGGGGCGCTGGTCGCCCGGGTGCGCCGGGTGCGCCACGGTGACGCCACCGCCCCGGCCGGCCCCGTGGAGGGCCGCCTGGTCACCCCGCCGCCCTCGCCCTACGAGACCTCGCGCGGCTTCCGCCTGCTCGAGCCCGGGGAGTCGCCCCACCCCCGGGGACCCACGGCCCGACCCCGTCTCGACCCCGAGCGCAGCTACGTCTTCAGCGACGCCGTCGCGTCCGACGAGGTGGTGCCCACCGCGCGGCGCCACGACGAGGCGTGGTTCCTCGCCCACTCCACGCGCCGCTCGGGGGTCGTGCGCTGGGCCACGGTGCTGCTCGCCCTCGTCGTCGTGGCGGCAATAGTCGCCGCCATCGTGGCGTACTACCTCCACCACGGTTCGAGTGGGCCGGCCCACGGGCTGGCCCTGGCGCGCGCGGCCCTACTTCTCTAACACCGTCTCGGGCGCGACGCGCGAGAGGACCCACGCGAGGACCTGGGCCTCGTCGCGCCACGCGTCGTAGCGACCCGACGGACCGCCGTGGCCCGCGCCCATCTCGGTCTTTATCACCGCGTGGTTCTCGGGGTTGGCGTCGCGCAGGCGCAGCACCCACTTGGCCGGCTCCCAGAAGCCGACGCGCGAGTCGTTGAGGCCCCCGGTGGCGTAGAGGTCGGGGTAGCGCACGGGGCGCCCGTCGTCGTCGCGCTCGCGCACGTTGTCGTAGGGGGAGTAGCCCCTCATCGTCCGGTACGCCGTGGCGCTGGCGTCGGGGTTGCCCCACTCCTCCCACTCGCCGACCGTGAGCGGCAGCGACGCGTCGAGCATGGTGGTGAGCACGTCGACGAAGGGGACCTCGGCGACGACGGCGCGAAAGAGGTCGGGCGCGGCGTTCATGACGGCGCCCATGAGGAGCCCCCCGGCCGAGCCGCCGCGGATCGCGAGGGTCGACGGCGTCGTGAAGCCCCGCTCGACGAGGGCGCGGGCGACCGCCACGAAGTCGCTGAAGGTCGTGGGCTTCTGGGCGAGACGACCCATCTCGTACCAGGAGCGGCCCATCTCGCCCCCGCCGCGCACGTGGGCGACGGCGAAGACGACCCCGCGGTCGAGCAGGCTGAGCCGCAGCGAGGAGAATCCCGGCTCGATCGAGATCTCGTAGCTGCCGTAGCCGTAGAGCAAAAGGGGTGAGGGCCCCACGGGCGCGACGGCGCCGTCAGGGCCCACGCGCACGCGGTCGCGCCGGGCGACCACCGACACCGGCACCGCGACGCCGTCGCTGGCCTCGACCCACAGCCGACCGGTGACGTAGCGCGCGGGGTCGAAGTCGCCCAGGACCCGCTGCTGCTTCAAGACGGTGAGGCGACGGGTCGCGACCTCGACGTCGGCCACGAGGTACGGGGTGACCATCGAGGTGAGCACGACCCGCAGCAGCGGGGTGTCGCTGTTGGGGTTGGCCGAGAGGCCGACCGTGCGGGGGAAGACGTCCCCCTCGACGAGCCAGCTCCGGGCGAGCGGGTCCTCGCCGAAGGGGTCGTCGCCCTCCTCGAGGGGCACGACGCGCACCGCGGCGCAGCCGTCGTCGCGCTCACTTAGGGCGAGGAAGCCCGAGAAGGCGTCGACCGCGTCGATGCGCTGACCGGGCCGCTCGGCCACCAGCTCGCGCCACGTCCCGCCCTCGACCGGGCGCGCGAGCAGGCGGAAGTCGGTCGCGTCCTCGTTGGTCACCTTGAGCCACCACGCCCGCCCGGAGCGGTCGAGGAGGTGCTCGACGCCGTACTCGATCCCGTGGCGGCGGGGCTCGAGCACCTCGAGGGGGTCGGTCGGCCGGTCGGCCGAGACGACGCGCACCTCGCTCGTCATCGACGAGCTGAGCGCCACGACGATCACCCGGTCGTCGCGACTGCGCCCGACCGAGACCGTGAACTGGGCGTCGTCCTCTTGGTGGACGAGCACGTCGTCGGCCTGGGCGGTGCCGAGCTCGTGGCGCCAGAGCTGCCAGGGTCGCATCGCCTCGTCGACGCGCGTGTAGAAGACGTGACGGCTGTCGGCGGCCCAGGCGAAGCCGTAGTAGACGTCCTCGAGCCGGTCGCCGAGGGGCGCCTGGCCCGCCAGGGGGCGCACCGTCACGCTGTGGCGCTCAGAGCCCTCGAAGTCGACGCCGACCGCGACCCAGGTGGCGTCGGGGCTGACCGCGAGGACGCCCACCGAGAGGAAATCGCTCTCGCCGGCCTCGACGTTCTCGTCGAGGACCACCTGCTCGCCGGCCAGGGTGGTCGCGGGGTCCACCACGGGCGGGGTGAGCCCGTCGCCCTCGACGGGCGCGCGCACGTTGATGGGGTAGTTGAGCCCCTCGCGCGTGCGCTCGAAGTACCACCACGCCCCCTTGCGCACCGGCACCGAGATGTCGGTCTCTTCGATGCGGCTCTTGATCTCCTCGAAGAGACGGCTCTCGAGCGCCGCCAGGGGCGCCATCTCGGTGGCGTGGTAGGCGTTCTCGGCGCGTAGGTGGGCGAGCACCTCCTCGTTCTCGCGCTCCATCAGCCAGTAGTAGGGATCGACCCGCTCGTCGCCGTGACGGGCGATGATTGTGGGGCGTCGGGGTACGCGGGGGGCGTCGGGCATCCCCACACTCTGCCAGCCACGGCGGTCGCTTCGAGCCGGTGCGTTACTACTATGGCTGTAGGGATAACCCGGCGAAGGAGCACAATGGCGATCGACAACCTGGACTTCAGCCGCTACCAGCTCGGGTGGTCCGACGACGTCCTGCCCACGTTCAAGCCCAAGAAGGGACTGAACGAGGAGATCGTGCGCGAGATGTCGGCGATGAAGGGCGAGGAGCCCTGGATGCTGAAGTTTCGCCTCGACGCCCTGCGCCGCTTCGAGCGCAAGCCGATGCTGCCGTGGTTCGCCGATCGGATGCCCGACCTCGACTTCAACGACATCTACTACTACATCAAGCCGACCGACCACCAGGTGGACACCTGGGAGGAGCTGCCCGACGCGATCAAGACGACCTACGAGCGCCTCGGCATCCCCGAGGCCGAGCGACGCTACCTGGCCGGGGTCACCGCCCAGTACGAGTCGGAGGTCGTCTTCCACCGCAACCGCGCCGACCTCGAGAGCAAGGGCGTCCTCTTTTGCGACATGGACACCGCGGTGCGCGAGTACCCCGAGCTCGTGCGCAAGTACTTCGGCACGGTCATCCCGCCCAACGACAACAAGTTCGCCGCCTTGAACTCGGCGGTGTGGAGTGGGGGCTCGTTCATCTACGTGCCCCCCGGGGTCGCCCTCGACCAGCCGCTTCAGGCCTACTTCCGCATCAACACCGAGAACATGGGCCAGTTCGAGCGCACGCTCATCATCGCCGACGAGGGCTCCCAGGTCCACTACGTCGAGGGCTGCTCGGCGCCGGTCTACTCGACCGACTCCCTGCACTCGGCCGTCGTCGAGCTCGTCGCCCTCCCGGGGTCCCGGATCACCTACACGACGATCCAGAACTGGTCGACCAACGTCTACAACCTCGTCACCAAGCGCGCCCGGGCCGAGGCCGAGGCCCACGTCGAGTGGATCGACGGCAACATCGGCTCGCGCCTGACGATGAAGTACCCGAGCGTCTACCTCATGGGGCCCAAGGCCTCCGGTGAGGTCCTCTCGGTGGCCTACGCCGGCGCGGGTCAGGTCCAAGACGCCGGCGCCAAGATGATCCACTGCGCGCCCGAGACGACCTCGACCATCGTGTCCAAGTCGATCTCCAAAGACGGCGGGACCGCGGCCTACCGGGGCCTGGTGAAGGTGGAAGAGGGCGCCACCGGCGCGAAGAGCTTCGTGCGCTGCGACGCGCTCTTGCTCGATGAGCGCTCCGTCTCCGAGACCCGTCCCTACATGGAGGTCGGCGAGCAGGACGCCTCGATCGGCCACGAGGCGACCGTCTCGAAGATCGGCGACGACCAGCTCTTCTACCTCATGAGCCGGGGTCTCAACGAGAGCCAGGCCATGGGGATGATCGTCAACGGCTTCATCGAGCCCGTGACCCGTACGCTGCCCATGGAGTACGCGGTCGAGTGGTCGCGGCTCATCGAGCTCCAGATGGAGGGCTCGATCGGCTGAGCCGTTTCGGGCGCGGGAGGATCGACACCGGTGGGCATGCGCGAAGAGTGCAAGCACTTCCAGAGCCGCACCTACGCCTCGGGCGAGGTGGCGCGGTTCTGCGTCTTGGGCAACGCCCCGGACCAGCCCTGGTCGTGCCCGGAGTCGTGCGTGACCTACGAGCGGCGACTCGCCGACGTGGGCTGGGTCCACGGCACGCTCGTCGATCGGCCGGTGGAGTCGGCGCCCGCGGGCGACGTCTCGGCCGACGAGCGACGGGCGCTGCTCGCCGCCGCCGACGAGATCGTCGAGGCCGTCGCACCCGGACTGGTGGATGAGCGCCGTCGCGAGCTCGACCAGGCCGAGCGTCGACGCGGCTGGCGGTTCTGGCGGCGCTAGGGCTCGGGGTCGGCGAACGTGGGCGCCCGGTGCTCGCTGAAGGCCGTGAGCGCCTCACGCAGGTCCGGCCCGAACAGGTTCTCCGCGTTCCAGCGC
>JAKABC010000111.1 GCA_021802025.1 Actinomycetes bacterium | reverse complement strand
TCCCTGCCCGGGGTGAGGGTCAGCGCGGCCGGCGCCGACCGTCTGCCCGGGACGGTCCACCTCACGGTCGAGGGCGTGGCGAGCGACGAGTTGCTCTTCGTGCTCGATCACGGCGGGGTCTGCGCGTCGGCGGCGGCCAGCTGTTCGAGTGGGGCCAGCGGGCCGAGCCACGTCCTGATGGCCATGGGGGTCGAGCCCGAGCGCGTGCGCGGCTCCCTGCGCCTGTCGATGGGGGCCGAGACCTCGAGCGGAGAGGTCGACGCGGTGATCGCGCTCGTCACCGCGGCGATCGAGCGGCTGCGGGGCGACTGAGCCCTGGCAGACTGGGGCCGTGCGCGTCCTGGTGGCCATGAGCGGGGGGGTGGACTCCTCGGTGGCGGCGGCCCTCCTCGTCGAGGCCGGTCACGAGGTCGTCGGCGCGACGCTCAAGCTCTGGACCGGGGAGTCGGAGTCGGGCTGCTGCTCGGTCGCCGACGCCGAGGACGCCCGACGGGTCGCCCAGGTCCTCGGGATCGACCACCACGTCTTTAACTACGCCGAGGAGTTCGCCGAGCGGGTCGTCACCCCCTACGTCGAGGACCACCGCCGGGGCCGTTCGCCCAACCCCTGCATCGAGTGCAACCGGCGGGTGAAGTTCGACCTCTTGGTGGAGCGGGCGCGCCGGCTGGGCTTCGACGCCCTGGCGACCGGCCACCACGCGCGCGTCGTGCGCGTGGGGGACCGGGCGCGCCTCGCGCGCGGGGTCGACGAGCGCAAGGACCAGAGCTACGTCCTCGCCTACCTCTCGGCCGATGACCTCGAGCGGCTGGTCCTGCCGATCGGCGAGTTGACGAAAGAGGCCGTGCGCTCCGAGGCGGCCCGGCGCGGACTGCGCACCTGGGATAAGCCCGACAGTCAGGACGTCTGCTTCATCCCCGCGTCGCGCGGGCGGGCGGACTTCCTCGCCGAGCGCCTCGCTCTCACCCCGGCCGAGGTCGTCGACGCGCGCAGCGGCGAGGTGGTCGGCGAGTTGGCCGCGGCCGAGCTCGTGACCGTCGGCCAGCGCCGGGGGATCGCGCCCGGGCGCGACGGCGAGCGGCGCTACGTGGCGCGGGTCGACCTCGCGGCCGGTCGGGTCGAGGTGGCCCCGCTCGAGGCGATCCTCGTCCGCGAGGTCGCCCTCGAGGCGGGCTCGCTCGTCGCCTCGGGCGAGCCGGCGGCCGACGGGCGCCGGGTGTGGGCCCAGTGCAGCGCCCACGGACGGCCCGTCGCGGCCACGCTCACCTGGCGCGAGGGCTGGCGCGTCACGTTCGACGAACCGGTGCGCCCCGTCGCGGCGGGCCAGAGCGTCGTGTGGTACCGCGAGGACCGTCCCGAGCTCGTCGAGGGTGCGGGCGTCGCGGCCGGGTCGTGAACGCCACCGAGCGGGTCGCCCAGCTGCGCGAGGAGATCGCCCGCCACAACCGCGCCTACTACGTCGAGGACGCCCCGCTCATTCCCGACGCCGACTACGACGACCTGGTTCGCGAGCTGCGCGCGCTCGAGGCGGCCCACCCCGAGCTGCGCCGCCTCGACTCGGTCACCGAGTCGGTCGGCGCGTCGGTCGCGACGACGCCCTTCGCCCCCGTCGTGCACGCCGAGCCGATGCTCAGCCTCGACAACGTCTTCTCCCTCGAGGAGCTCGAGGCGTGGGGCGCGCGTAGCGCGCGCGCCCTCGGGACCGAGCCCGGTGCGGTGCGCTTCGCGGTCGAGCCCAAGATCGACGGTCTGGCCCTGTCCATCGTCTACCGCGACGGCGCACTGACCCGGGCGGCCACGCGCGGCGACGGTCGGGTCGGCGAGGACGTGACGGCGAACGTGCGCACGATTCCCAACGTGCCGGCGACCCTCGCCGACGCCCCCAGGCGGGTCGAGGTGCGCGGCGAGGTCTTCCTCGCCCCCGAGGACTTCGTCGCCTTGAACGAGCGTCAGCGCGCGCTCGGCGAGCGCGAGTTCGCGAACCCGCGTAACGCCGCGGCGGGCAGCCTGCGCCAGAAGGACCCGACGGTGACGGCGAGCCGGCCTCTCTCCTTCCTCGCCTACCAGCTGGTGGGTGAGATCGAGGGGCGCTTCACCACCCACACCGAGACCCTCTCGCGCCTGGCCGAGTGGGGCTTCCTGGTGGCGCCCGAGACGCGTCGGGTGGAGGGCGTGGCGGCGATGGTGGAGCGCTCGACCTGGTTCGAGGACCACCGCCACGATCTGGCCTACCAGATCGACGGAATCGTGATCAAACTCGACGACCTGGCCGAGCGGGCCCGACTCGGTTCGACGAGCCGCGCCCCGCGCTGGGCCATCGCGCGCAAGCTCCCCCCCGAGGAGCGCACGACGCGCCTGGTGGCGATCGAGGTCTCCATCGGGCGCACCGGGCGGGCGACGCCTTACGCGGTGCTCGAGCCGGTGACCATCGCCGGTTCGACCGTGGCGCTGGCCACCTTGCACAACGAGGACCAGGTCGCCCTCAAGGACGTGCGACCGGGGGACCTCGTCATCGTGCGCAAGGCCGGCGACGTGATTCCCGAGGTGGTCGGCCCGGTGGCCGAGCCCGGCCGGCGCCGGGCTCGCGCCTGGCGCTTCCCACAGCGCTGCCCCGAGTGCGCCGCGCCGCTGGTGCGTCGCGCGGGCGAAAGCGACACCTACTGCGTGAACCCCCACTGCCCGGCGCAGCTCCTCCAGCAGATCGTCCACTTCTGCTCGCGAACCGCCCTCGACATCGAGGGCTTCGGAGAACAGCGCGTCGGCCAGCTCATCGAGGCGGGGCTGGTGCACGACGTGGCCGACCTGTTCGACCTCGACCCCGAGGCGATCGCCTCACTGGAGGGCTTGGGCGAGCTGTCGGCCCGTCAGCTGGTGGCCGCGGCGCGCGCGGCGCGCGCGGCACCCCTCTCGAGGGTCCTGGTCGGCCTGGGCATCCGTCACGTCGGGCCGGTCGCGGCGCGCCTGCTCGCCCGGCGCTTCGGCGACGTCGACGCGCTCGCCAGCGCGCCGCTCGAGGCGCTCGAGGCGGTCGAGGGCGTGGGACCGGTGATCGCGGGGTCGGTCCACCTCTACTTCCGCGAACCCGAGACCCTCGAGCGGATCACCCGGCTGAAGGCGGCCGGTCTCACCCTGCGCGAGGGCTCGGGTGAGGCGCCCGTGGCGGCGACCCTCGCCGGACGGGCCGTCGTGGTGACCGGCACCGTCGTCGGCTACAGCCGCGAGGCGGCCGAGGCCGCGATCCAGGCCCGCGGGGGCACCGCGCCGGGCTCGGTGTCGAAGAAGACCTACTGCGTGGTCGTGGGCGAGGCCCCGGGTGCGGCCAAGGTCCGCCGGGCCGAGGAACTCGGGGTGCCCCGGATCGACGCCGGCCAGTTCGAGACCCTGCTCGAGACGGGCGCCTGGACCACGACGCTTCCTTAAGCCGTAACTAGGGTGGGGCCGATGGCGCAGTTCCCCAACGGTCACGTGGTCGCCGGCCGCTACCGCGTGGCCGAGCTGCTCGGGACCGGCGAGGTCGCCGAGGCCTACCGCGCCGAGGACCTCTCGCTGCACCGCACCGTGGTCGTCAAGGCCCTCGCGCCCGGCCTCGCCGCCCACGAGGCGGTACGCCGGGAGTTCCGCAACCGCATCGTGCGGGCCTCGACCCTGAGCCACCCGCACCTGCCGCGCGTCTACGACGGGGGTCAAGAGCACGGGGCGATCTTCGTGGTGAGCGAGTACCTCGCGGGCGGCTCGCTCGAGGACCGGCTGGCCCGTGGGGTGCGCCTGTCGATCGAAGACGGCGCGCGTCTGGGCCGTGACGTCGCCGGGGCGCTCGCGTACCTGGCCGAGCACGACTTCGTCCTGGGCGACCTGTCGCCGGGCTCGCTCGTCTTCGACGCCGAGGACCGGGTCCGGGTGAGCGACGTCACCCTGGCCGGACTGGCCGACCCCTACCGCGAGCGGCTCGGCACCGAGACGGCTCGCTACCTCGCCCCCGAGCAGGTCCTCGGCGAGGCACCCGACGACAAGAGCGACGTGTACGCCCTGGCCCTCGTCTTGTTCGAGGCGGTGACCGGCGAGCCGGCCTTCCCCGGGGTCGCCGCCGACGCGGTGGCCCAGGCCCGCCTCACCCAGCCCATCCCGGTGCGCGTCGAGCTCGGCACCCTGGACATGATCCTGGCCCAGGCCACGGTGCCCGACCCCCTGTTGCGCCTCGACGCGAGCCAGTTCGCCCAGCGCCTCGGGGCCGTCGCCGGTGACGCGGCCCCCGCGGCCGTCCCGCGGGCCGCGGCGCACCTCCCCCTGCTCGCTCAGGTCGAACCGAGCGCCCCGCGGCGCTCGATCGGCTTCAGCGCTCCCTCCGCGAGCGAGGTGGCCGCGACGCCCGTGTCGGGCGGCCCGACCCTGCGCCCCCGCCGGGATCTCGGCCCCGGGCTCAGCCCGGGGCGGGCCCTGAGCTCTCGAACCCCGCCCTTCTCGCCGGGCGTTGAGGCACCGCGCCCGCCGTCGCGCCCCACCCGCTGGGGTCTGGTCGGCGCGGCCGTACTGCTGGTCGTGGTGGCGGTAGGGGCCGGCGCGGCGTGGAAGGCCGGACTCTTCACGCGCTCCTACAGCGTGCCGAACCTGGTGGGCGCCTCGCTCGCCGCCGCCGCCGCACAGACGGCCCCGTTGCACTTCAGCGTCGCGGTGACCGGGCGGACCCACTCGGACTCGGTGGCGAGTGGTCACGTCGTCTCCCAGTCGCCCCGCCCGGGCACGTCCGAGAAGTCGGGCTCGACGATCTCGGTGGTGATCTCGCAGGGCGCGGCCCTCGTCTCGCTGCCGCGCAACGTCGTGGGGCGGGGCTGCGCCGGGGCGACCCGGGAGCTGTCGAGCCTGCACGTGCGCGCGAGTTGCCCGGCTAGCGCGGCGCTCTACTCGTCGAGCGTCGCCGCCGGCGACGTCGTCGCGGTCATCTACCACGGCACCCGCAACCCCCTCGCGGTGCCCGCCGGGTCTGTCGTCGTCCTGGCCGTCTCGAAGGGCCCCAACCCGGCGAGCACCACCACCGCGAGCGCTCCGACGACCACGACCACCACCGCGGGACGGCGGGCCGTGCCCAACGTCGTCGGGGACGACTACGCCCAGACCTACGCCGCCTTCAAGCGGGCCGGTCTCTACTTCGCGACCTCGGGCCACCTCGCCGGCACCACCACGTGGACCCGGGTCGTCAGCGAGACGCCGGCCGCCGGCACCCTGGTGCCGTACCGGTCCACCGTCTCGCTCGTCGTGCGGTGAAAAGCTGCGAGCTCTGCGAGGCGGCGGTGGTGACCCGGCGCTACTACGAGGACGAGCGCTGCTGGATCGCCGACTGCGAGATCTGCCTCGTGCCGATGGTGGTGTGGCGCGAGCACGACCCCGACCCGCCCGAGGAGGTCCGCGGGGCCCTGCACGAGGCGCTGGCCCGGGTGGCCGAGGCGGAGTTCAACGGCGGGGCGTGGCGCATCGACGACCACATGCGCAACATCCCCGACCACTACCACGCCCACGCCCGACCGCCCACGTTCTGGCGGCGCTAGACACCCCTTGCCTCTAACTTGTCAAGCGGCAAGATCGGCTCGGTGTTTCCAGGCCAGTTCCTCGCTGTAGTGGACACGCTGGTCGAGGCAGGCGTGCAGGATGCCCACCCAG
>JAKABC010000005.1 GCA_021802025.1 Actinomycetes bacterium | reverse complement strand
TTCCGATCTCCGCGAAGGCGGCCCGCTCGGGGAACTCGGGGTCCCCCGTGACGTCGAAGGCGATCTGGAAGCCCAGCATGTCCCCTTTGCCGTCGAAACGACGGGTGAAGAATCGGCGGAACTCCGGACTGGCCGTCCACTCCCACGGACCCTGCTGGATGTTGCCGTAGGCGAGGACGAACCGACCGGGCGTCGCCTCAAGGGCGTCCACCGCGGCGTCGGCGTGCTCGACGGTCTGGAGCCCGTGGGACCAGTCGACCGACGTCGTGACTCCCGCGTCGAGGGCCTCGAGGGCACTGAGCAGGTTGCCGGCGTAGATGTCCTGGGGCCGGAAGTTCCGTCCGTGCTCGAGGTAGTACCAGACGAAGTACTGCGAGAGGGTCCAGTCCGCGCCGTAGCCCCGCATGGCCGTTTGCCACATGTGGCGGTGCGTGTCGACCATTCCTGGCATCACGATACCGTTCGCACCGTCGACCTCGAGAGCGCCCGTCGGTGCCTCGAGCGCCGGTCCCACCCCCGCAATCACCCCGTCGACCACCACGACGTCGCTGTCGGCGAGGATCCGGTGCTGGGGATCCATGGTTACGACGGTGGCGTTGCGAATGACGACGGGGCGCCCGTGCTCGAGCGACTCCCCACGAGAATTGACCAGACCAGTCACGTCCCCTCCCCCCACGAGTGGTGTGGCGCGCAGCGTACCACCGTGTTAAGTGGTGTCAATGAGGACTGTACGGAACGGCCCCGGTGCGGGCACCGCCAACGCGCCACGGGAGTTTCCGTCGGACGGGACCGGGTCGTTGGGCCCTGAAGTGACCCTCGCGAGGGGCCTTCTCGGTGCAGTATGTTCATTTCCACTGAACGTTGGGGGGTTTCGGATGGCCAGAGACAGGTCGGGACGCGTCGCCGTCGTGCTGGGGGGTACCCAGGGAATCGGCAAGGAACTCGTGAAGTCGCTCGTCGCCCAGGGATCGACGGTGTACCTCTCGGGACGTTCGATGGAGAGCGCCGAGCGCGTAATCGCGGAGGTCGGAGGGGACACCCACCCGCTCGCGCTAGACCTCGCCGATCCGGCGTCTCTCGGCGCGGCGCTCGCCGTGGTCCCCCGGGTCGACGATCTCGTGATTGGGGCAATCGAGCGCGACGCCAACTCCATCAAGGACTACTCGGTCGAGCGCGCTCTCCGCCTGGTCACCCTGAAGCTGGTGGGCTACACCGAGGCCATCCATCAGTGCCTCGGCCGCTTTGGGCCCGAGGCGTCGGTCGTGCTCTTCGGCGGGCTCGCCCTGGAACGCCCGTACCCCGGTTCGACCACGGTGTCGACCGTCAACGGCGGCGTGGTGGGAATGGTGCACTCGCTGTCGTGCGAACTGGCACCGGTGCGCATCAACGCCATTCATCCCGGCATCGTGGGAGACAGTCCGTACTGGGAGGACAAGGACAACTCCGCGATTGTGAGCCGAACACCGCTCGGCCGTCTCGTCACGATGGGCGAGATTGTCCACGCGGTCGAGTTCCTCCTCGACAACCAGGGGGTGAACGGGGTGAACCTGGCCGTCGACGGCGGGTGGCTGAGGAAGTAGCCGTGTACGCCTCGACCAGCATCGACGACCGCCGGGCCGCGACACCACCGGCGTACCTCGGCCACTCCCGGGGCTACCGGCGCCAGGTACTCGTCGGACGAGACACGGGCTCGGCGCACCTCACCCTCTCGGTGGGTCACCTCGACGCCGGTGGGTCGATCGACGCCGTCGTGCACTCCCACGAGACGAGCGTCTACGTCTTGGCGGGCACGCTCGCCGTGACCACGCTCGGTCAGGTCACCCACCTTGGTCCCGACCACTGCGTGGTGCTGCCCGTCGGCGAGGTCTACGCCGTCGCGGCGGTCGACGGACCCGCGCGTTGGCTACAGACCATCGCCCCGGGCGAGATTGACGACGGGAGACGTCGCGACACGTTCTTCACCGGCGAGGTCCTCACTGGTCGCGGTCCGGTAGTGCCCGACATGCGCGACCCCCGCACGCGCAACGCCGTGCGATTCGACCCATCCTCGATGGACCTGGGGCGTCTCGCCGGGGGCTCGGACGTCAACGCACCCACGGTCTCGCCCTCAATGGCCACCGCACTGCTTGCCTACAGCGGCATCGGGGTGAAGATGCTCCTCGATCAAAACACCGGGGCTCAACTTCACACCGTGTTCATGGTCGACTACCAGCCCACCGCCATCGCCCACCCCCACGACCACCCCTTCGAAGAGGCGTACGTCTTCGTGCTTGGACGGGTCCACGCGCTCGTTGAGGGCGAGGAGATTACCTTTGGCCCCGGTGACGTCCTGTGGTGCGGCGTTGGAGCCGACCACGGATTCGAGAATCGCGGCGACGACCTCGTGCGCTGGATCGAGGTTCAGGCGCCCCAACCACCAGCGCGCCACTCGTATCGCTTCAGCCGGGAGTGGGAGCACCTCGCCGCCAAGCTCGAGGGGTGACGAGCGCCGGTAGTGTGTGCGGTCGCGGCGTTGGGTAAGCAAGGAAGGTTCCAAGATGGCCACAGCGAAGAGGTCCGCCGCAAAGCGTCCGTCGCGTCCGGCCCCGGTGGTCGCCGAGCCCCCCGCCGCACACGGGCGCGCGCGCGCCGCTCGCACCCCTCTCGCCTCGACGAACCGCCTCGCCTCGGGCGTCGTGGGGGCGCGATTGCGGGCCCGGCGCGAGGCTCTCGGCATCTCCCTGCGCCAGTTCGCCCGTGATCTCGACGTTTCGGCGTCGTTCATCTCCCAGCTCGAGACTGGCAAGGCCCAACCGTCGGTGGCGACTTTCTACTCAATCTGCGCCGCCCTCGACCTCTCCCTCGACGAGCTGTTCGCCGCCGGGGACCCGCCCCGGGACCACCCCTCGGGCACCGACGCCTCGCACAACGAGTGGCGCGACGGGACCGACACTGGCGCCCGCAGTGTCGAGCCCGGCTCCGAGAACGGCGACTCCCCCGTGGTGCACCCCGAAGAGCGCCGGGTGCTGGTCCTCGACTCCGGGGTGACCTGGGAGTCGCTCACGGCCCGGCACGACAAGACCGATTTCATGTTCGTGCGCTACGACGTCGGGGGAAGTTCGACGCTCGACGAGCGGCTCATCCGTCACGTGGGCACTGAGTACGGCTACGTCATGAAGGGAACCCTCGAGGTCACCCTGGGCTTTCACACCCACGTGCTGCACGCCGGAGACTCGATCTCTTTCGACTCCAGCCGTCCCCACCGCCTCGCCAACATCGGCGACGAGCCGGTCGAGGCGATCTGGGTAAACCTCGAGTTCCTTCGCCCCTAGGTCTCGCGGGACGTCAGCGCGCGCAACACGCAGAACTCGTTCCCCTCGGGATCGGCCATCACGACCCACGTGACCGTGTCGTCCTGGCCGACGTCGACGCGTCGGGCCCCGAGCGCTTCGAGTCGGGCCACCTCAAGCGCCTGGTCGGCCGGGCGCAGATCGAGGTGCACCCGGTTCTTCACGACTTTGCCCTCGGGCACCGGCAAGAAGAGGATGTCGGGGACGACGCCCTCCTCGGGGGATCCCGTGGGCGGTTCGAGGACGACCTCCTCGTCCTCTTCGTAGGTCACCCGCCAGCCGAGAGCCTCGGACCAGAAGCGCGCGAGCGTCACCGGGTCCGCGCAGTCGAACGAGACGTTCTGGACCCGCAGCCCCATGAGGCTGAGCCTACGCCGCGGAGTCCCCGGCGATCTCCTCGAGCGTGCGGCCCTTGGTCTCGGGCAGCAGTCGGGTGATCGCGAAGCCCAGCGTCGCCGCCCCGGCCGCGACGGCCAGCATCCCGCGCAGCCCAAGGCTCGAGTCGAGCGACGGCACCATGAAGACCCCGACGAAGGCTCCGAGCTTGCCGATCCCCGCCGCCATGCCGTGGCCGGTGGTGCGCTGGCTCACCGGGAAGACCTCCGAGGGGAGGACGAACGTCGTCGTGTTGGGCCCGAACTCGACGAAGAAGTAGCTGACCCCGAAGATGAGCACGAAGGGCACGATCGCGGTGGTCAGCACGGGAACGGCCGCCAGGACCGCGAAGCACGCCACCATCACCGCGAAACCGATGTACTGCAGCCGGCGGTGCCCCACCCGGTCCATGCGCGCCACCGCGACGAGGTAGCCCGGTACCGCGAAGACGACGAACATCGCGAGCGACCAGAGAAGGTTGACCTTGAGCGTCCCGGTCGGGGCGACCCGGGCCAGGATGACCGGCAGCGAGAGGGTGTTGCCGTAGTAGGCGTAGTCGAAGAGGAACCAGGCGCCCGCGGTGCCGAGGATGAGCTTCCAGCTCTTGGTGCTCGACATGAACTGACGCCAGGTCACCCGGGAGCTCGTCGTCGCGGCGACGGGTCCGTCGGCCACGATCTCACCCTGGGCGAAGTCGACGAGCGACCGGGCCGCGGCCTCGTGGTCACCCTTGACGTGGTGGACGAAACGAGGCGACTCGGGCATACGTCCGCGCAGGTAGATCACGGCTGCCGCGGGCACGGCGCCCAATCCGAGGAGCAGACGCCAGACCACCGAGTCCGCGAGACCGACCGAGAGCAGCCCCAGGGCCACGAGGGGCCCCACGATGAGCCCGAGGGCCTGCATCGAGAAGACCAGGCCCACCAGCCGGCCCCGGTCCTTGCGGTTGGAGTACTCGCTCATGAGCACGGCCGACACCGGATAGTCGCCGCCGATGCCCAGCCCGAGGACGAAGCGCGCCACCACCAGCCAGATGAACGACGGTGCCACGGCCGAGGCGAGCGCGCCCACGATCATGATCGCCGCGACGGTCACGTAGGTCGTCTTGCGCCCGAAGACGTCGGCCAGACGTCCGAAGACGAACGCCCCGACGAACGCCCCCAGGATCGCGGCGCCGGTCACCCAGCTCGTCTGGGTCGTGGAGAGCCCCCACTGGGTCTTCACGAGTGCCGCGACGGTCGAGATGACGAAGAGATCGTAGGCGTCGGTGAAAAAGCCCATCCCCGAGACCACGACGGCACGACGGTGGAAGCGACCGGTCGGCGCCTCGTTGAGAAGGTCGATGGCCGAGCGCACGACCGCCGGCGAGTCGGTCGCGCTGACGCCAGAAGGGCTCTCGTCCAGGGGGTTCAAGAGATCGTCCATGACCCGAGTCTCGCGGGCGAGTCGTCAAACGCGCAGTGGCCTCGGTTAACCGCGGGTGAACTCTCCGTGAAGGTTTGGCCCCTCGTCGGTCCCACCGGGAGGTTCGGCCCGGTTCCGGGGAGCCCCGAGCTCTCCTAGCATCGCGCCATGGCGATCGGCCACGTCCTGTTCGACGCCGACGGCGTACTCCAGGAGTTGCCCGGGGGCTGGCGTGGTCGGGTGCGGCCGTACCTCGGCGAACGGACTGAGGAGTTCCTCGACCTCACGTGGCGCGAGGAGTGGCCATGCCTCGAGGGACCGACCGATTACCTCCCCCTGCTCGCACGCCACCTCGAGCTCTTTGACGTGGCGGTGCCCGCGGAGCGCTTCTTCTACGAGGTCTGGTGCGATCTGCGCGTCGACGACGCCTCCGTCGCGCTCGTCGGTGCGCTGCGCGCCCGGGGCCTCGGGGTGCACTTGGCGACCAACCAGGAGATGCACCGTTCGGCCTACATGCGCACCACCCTGGGTTACGACCGCCTCTTCGAGCGCAGCTTCTACTCCTACGAGGTGGGCCACGCCAAGCCCAGCGCGCGCTTCTTCGAGTCCGTCCTTGAGCGCCTGGACGCCCCGGCCACCGAGGTCCTGTTCATCGACGACACCGCGGAGAACGTCGACGCGGCCCGGCGGGTCGGAATGCGCGCGGAGTGCTGGGGACTCGAGCGGGGGCACGACCGCCTCGTTACGGCGATGCGCGCCCACGGCCTCGACCTCGACTAGGCGTCCGTCGTCTCGAGGGGGATCGACTGAGCGAAGTGGAAGCGATCCGTGGGGTCGTAGTGCGCCTTGACCCTAGAAAGTCGCGCCAGGTTGGAGCCGTAGTAGGCGCGCGCCCAGTCGGTGAGAGTTGGGTCGATGTAGTTCACGTAGGCGCCCTCGGCGGGGTCGATCACGCTGGTGCCGAGCCAGCGCAGCCAGCGCGCGCCGGCGACGACGTCGGCCGGTGACGAGCCGGACCCCCACGAGTAGGTCGCCTGGACTAAGGCCACCTTGTCGCGATGGACGAAAGCCGTCGCCGCCGCCGCGACCCGGTTGATCGCCCCACCGCAGCCGTCGAAGGCCAGACCACCGCCGAGGGTCGGGGCGTCGCGCGCGAGTCGCTCGACGGCCCCCGCCCACTTCGTGGTGCGCGCTCGGTCCTCCGGCGCGCCGACGAAGGACGACTTCGCGGCGTAGGCCTCGTGTCCAAGAACTCCGCCCGGCCACTGGCCCGCGGTGTGGCACGCCGCGACCGTGAGGCTCGCGCACCCCGCCTCGATCTTCATCGCCTCGAGGACGTCGTCACCGCCGACGAACGACGAACTGGCCGGACCGACGAGCCCGGCCAAACCGGCGAGGCGCCGCTCGAGGTCGGTGCTCGAGCCGCAGTAGACGCCGTTCACCTGGACGACGAGTCCACTCGATCCCTCCGAGAACAACTGGCAGTTCGACCAGGTCTGCTCGGGCTCAGTCGCGATCCAGTGCTGCCACCCTTCGAGAACCGCGGCCGCCCGAGTCCACGGGTACCGCTGGGAGAAGAGGGCGAGGGGCCCGGCGGGCTCGAGGGAGAGGTGGAACGAGGTGACCGCCGCGAAGTTGCCCCCACCCCCTCCGCGCAGCCCCCACCACAGGTCGGCGTGCTCCTCGGCGCCGACGCTGATCTGGTCCCCGGCCGCGGTGACCGCTCGGGCCCCGAGCACGTGATCGCAGGTGAGCCCGTAGCGGCGGGCCAGCACCCCGATACCCCCGCCCATGGCGAGACCCGCGATCCCCACGGTCGGGCACGTCCCGCCCGGCACGAGGAGGCCGTGACGCGCGACGGCGTCGTAGAGGTCGATCAGTTGGGCGCCCGCACCCACCTTCGCCACGCGTCGTCGAGGGTCCACCTCGATCGCGTCGAGCGCGCTCACGTCGATGACGAGCCCCACCGAGCTCGAGTAACCGCCGTAGCTGTGGCCGCCCGAACGCAGTGCGAAAGGGACGTCGTGGGTGCGGGTGAAGTCGAGACAGCGCGCCACGTCGTTGGAACCCCGACAGAGGGCGACGGCCGCCGGGCGCAGGTCTGCGAAGCGCGAGTTGTACAGGAGAGCGGCCTCGCGATAGCGCGGCTGCCCCGGGCGTACGAGGCGGCCGTCGAGCCCGGTGGCGAGCCGACCCCAGGGCACGCGCGCGTAGCGCGCGAGCGTCGCGGCCGGCGCGGTTCCCTCGACCCCGACCAGTGTGCCCGCGACGCCGAGGGCGCCCCGCAGGACGGCACGCCGGGTCACGCGGGGACGGGACATCCCGTGACGCTACGTCACGACCCCACACCCACGCCCCGCGCATCTCTCGATTGGGCACTCAGGGGGGGCGCCACCGACTCGCCGCCCCGCACCGCCCTCAGCGGCTCCGGCGCGAGCGACGCGTCCTGGCCCCGCGAGGGGCGGGGAGCGCGGCCGACATCGTGACGAAGTCCCTCGCGTAGCTGACCTGGAAGAACCGGTCGGGCGACTGGACCATCGTCGAGTTGAGCCGATGTCCGTTACCCGGGGTCGCCAGACCCATCGGGCTCGACGGGCTGTAGTAGGCGAAGATCGTCCAGAAGGGGTTCATGTCGAGGGCCATCGCGCGTGCGGCCCCCGCCTTCACCAAGACCCGCGCGAGTTCCACGATGCTCATCGGGCCCTCCACGTAGACGGCCGCTCCGTCACGGGTCACCCCGAGCCCGGAGCGCGGGGTGTCGACGATGTTGTGCAGCGACGACCCCCAGTGCGACACGTCGTTCGCGACCAGTCCGGGAACGGGTCGGCCGTGGTCTACGAGAAGGGTCAGGTTCTGGCGGACCGCGACGACCTGGGGCGACATCGCGACGTCAACACCCCACGCGCCCACGGTCAGCGACCCGTTGCGATAGATGACGAGCGACGCGGCCCCCCGCACCAGAGGCGAGACGAGGTGACCCTCGGAGAGGTAGCCGCCGTGGGCGTCTTTCATCAGGAAACCCCCGTTGAAGGCAGCCACGAGGGTGCGCGCCGCCCGTGGGGTCACCGGCGCGGTGCGGTGCCAGAACAGCCCGCCCGGGCTGAGCGAGCCCGAGTAGAGCTGGGCGCGCAGCAGACGGGTGTCCATCCAGGCGACACCCGCCACGCGAGAAGGGCGCCCCGGGAGGCGCAACCAGGTCACGTAGAGGGCGGGATGACCGTCGACTCGCCGCCCGACGGGTCGATAGATCCCGAGTCCACCAGGCTCGCGCACGCCATAGGGCGTGAGGTTCGCCGGGGCCGGCAGGGGCCGGCGCGAGAGGGCCGCGCCCGCGGGCGCCACTCCCCCTGGTCGCCCCGCCGCGACGAGTGAGAAGGTGAGCGTCGCGAGGGCGACGCCCGCTCGTCTCGCTCGGCGCACCGTTATCACCGTCTCCTCACCTTGGTTCTGGAACCGGGTCTAGTCACGCTACGTAAGTTCACGGTAAGGACCGTCGGGCCCGGCGTGGACGACACCGGGAGCCGCGTGGCGCCGCTGATCTCGCCCCGTCGGACTCGCTCTTAGCCACCACTTAGGTAGGTGCGCTACACCGTTTCGGTGGATCGTCCCCGCGCCCCGAGGGCGAACGCGTGGCCGTCGCGCCCGGTCCCCGCCGAAGGAGACCGCGTGGCGAGGACGACCACCGGGCCGACGCGCCCGTTTCCCTCCGAGCGCGAGCACTTTGAGCGGCGGCCCAGTCCCCGACACGCCCGGCCCCGGTCCGGGGGGCGGTCCTCGGTCGAGGGGAACGAGCGGCTGACCGCCGGCGTCGCCGTCATCGTCTTCATCCTCCTCTTCGTCGAGGGACTGACGATTCTGAGTGTGCACTCTCTCTTGCACTGGCACGTCTTCATCGGGCTCATCCTCATCCCACCGGTGCTCGCCAAGATCGCCTCGACGAGCTGGCGCTTCGCGCGCTACTACGCCGGCAACCCCGCGTACCGACGCCGTGGCCCACCCCCGACCCTCCTGCGCCTCCTCGGACCCGTGCTCGTCGTGCTCACGGTGGCCCTCTTCGCCACCGGCGTCGCCCTCGTCGTGGGAGCGCCGGTCTCGATGCGCCCGGCGCTGCTCCAGTGGCACCGACTGGTCTTCGTCGCGTGGTTCGGGGTGACGGCGATCCACGTCCTCGGCCACCTCGGCGACACGCTCAGCCTCGCCCCGCGCGACTGGGTCCGGCGCACCCGGCGTCAGGTGCGCGGAGCGTCGGCGCGACAGTGGGTCCTCGCCCTCAGCCTGGCGGTGGGACTGCTGGGTGCGCTCTGGGTCACCCCCTACGCCGCCGGGTGGCGCTTCTAGGGTCGCCGACGAGACCCGAGATGGGTCGCCGACGACCGACCCGCGCGTGCTGGCACAGAAGCATCGGCGCGACCCCACCCCCACCCAGTCCGTCCGCTAGCGCGCTCGAACTCGTGGGTCTAACCCGGCGCTTCGGCGAGCTCACCGCCCTCGACGAGCTCAACTTCAGCGTTCCGTCGGGCCAGGTCGTCGGCTTCCTCGGCCCGAACGGCGCTGGCAAGACGACCACGATGCGCGCCGTCTTCGGGCTCACCGACCTCGACGCCGGCACGGTCCGATGGAACGGCCGAGCCCTCCGCGCCGAGGACCGGCGCCGCTTCGGCTACATGCCCGAAGAGCGGGGCCTCTACCCGAGCATGCCGATCGCCGAGGAGCTCATCTACCTCGGACGACTGCACGGCATGAGTGCGCGTGACGCGGCCTCGGCCAGCGCGCGCTGGCTCGAGCGCATCGAGGTGGCCGACCGGGCGGCCGACAAGGTGGAGTCGCTCTCGCACGGCAACCAGCAGCGCGTCCAGCTCGCCGCGGCCCTGGTGCACGACCCTGAGGTCCTCCTCCTCGACGAGCCCCTCGCCGGTCTCGACCCGACGGGCATCGACGTGATCGGGCAGGTCCTGGTTGAACAGGCCCGCAGTGGACGCTGCGTGCTCTTCTCCAGCCACCAGCTCGACCAGGTCGAGGACCTGTGCGAGTCGGTCACGATCATCAATCGCGGCCGACTGGTGGCGAGCGGGACCGTCGAGGACCTCACGACCGCGGGGACCCAGCGCCTGGCGGTGCGTGTGGAGGGTGACCGTGACGGGTCGTGGGCCGCGGGCCTCGACGGGGTCACCGTCTCACAGATCGCGGGGGGAGAGGTACGCCTGGTCCTCGGATCGACCCCCAGCGACGCCGTGCTCGACGCGGCGCGCGCCGCCGGGCGGGTCACCAAGTTCGACTTCGAACGCCGGCGGCTCTCCGAGGTGTTCCGAGAGGCGGTCGGCGCGTGAGGCACCTCTGGATCCTCGTCGCGATCGTCGTCGTCGTGCTCACCGGGCGTCTCGCCCGTCGACGTCGGAGACCGAACGCCCCGGCCCCGTCGCCTCGAGTGCCCCGGGATCGGCGCAATCCCTTCGGTGACACGGGCCTGGTCGCCGCGCGGGAGATCCGCGAACGGCTCCGGGGCCGTGTCTTTCGCGTCGTGACCGTGGTTCTCTTCCTCGCCGTCGGCGCCATCATCGTCGTCCCCACGCTGCGCACGTCGGGACCGCCCCGGGCGACCGTCGGAGTCGTCGACGGATCGCGGGCCCTCGACGATGGACTGCGCGCCGTGGCTCACCGGGTCGGTCTCACGCTCCATCTCGTCACCGAACCGGGGCTCGACGCGGCGCGATCCGCGTTGCGCGCCGGCACCCTCGACGCCGTGGTCGACCCCGCGCGCGCGATCCTCCTCGACCAGGCCCTCGCGGCCAACGACACCTCGGCCCGCGCCGCGTTCGTGCACGAGGTCTCGCTCAGCCTCGGTGCGCGAGGAGCGTTCGCTCGCGCCGGACTCACCCCGGCCCAGGTGTCCATCGTCCTCGGGGCGAAGCCCCTGGCCGTGGTGAGCCTCCACCCGGCCAAGCGACCCCAGACCACCCCCGAGACGACCGCCCTCCTCGGGGTCATCTTCAACTTCATCATCCTCACCCAGTACCTCACGTGGACACTCATGGGGGTCATGGAGGAGAAGGCGAGTCGGGTCGTGGAGGTCCTCCTCGCGACGGTCCGGCCCCTCCAACTCCTCGCGGGCAAGGTGCTCGGCATCGGGACGGTCGCCCTCGCCCAGGCCGCCGCGCTCGTCGTCTTCGCCCTCATCCTCGGACGGGCGGTGGGCTCGAGCTTCGTCCACGGAGCCGCCCCCCTCGTCGGCACCGCGACGCTCGTATGGCTCGTCCTCGGCTACGCCTTCTACAGCTGGGTCTACGCCGCCGCCGGCTCGCTCGGCGAGCGCCAGGACCAGGTCCAGAGCCTCGCGCTGCCTCTCAGCCTGCCCCTCATCTTCGGGTACATCACCTCGCTCGTCGGGGTGGGCTCGGGCAGTCCCTCGACCCTGCTCAAGGTCTTCGCCTATCTCCCGCCCACGGCGCCCTTCGCCATGCCGGCCCTCGTCGGCTTCGGACAGGCGACGTGGTGGCAGTTCGGGCTCTCGGTAGCCGTGAGCATCGCCGCCACCGTCGGCGTCGCGGTCGTCGCGGCGCGGATCTACCGCCGCGCGGTGCTGCGCACCGGCGCCCGCGTACGGCTCAGCCAGCTGCGTCGCGCGCCCTCACCGACGCGCTGAGCGATGGTCGTCGCGGCGCGATAGGGGCGTCACCTCACCCGAGATCACCCACCCCATCACGTAACATGGGGGCATAACGGACTCGTTTTCCACAGCCCGCGTCCCCGTGACGGCGCCCGTCGCGCCACCCGCGACGCCCGATCGTCTGATCCGCGCGACGACCCCACGCCGGGTGCGCGTGACGCCTCCCCTCGAGCTCGCCTAGCCGATGGCTCCCCGTCGGCGTGCGCCCGTGGTCCGGGCCGTCCGGGCTCTCGTGGCCCCCGTGGCCATCATCGCGGGGACGGTCGTCGTCCTGGTCTCGGCGCTCGGGGCCTCGCCCACCACCACGACCACCACCTCATCGGCCCCGACGAGTTCGACCACGGTCCCCGTAGCGACATCGGCGAACTGGCTCACCACGTGGACCTCGCCGATGGACTACTACTTCACCGAGCACGGCCTCCAGCCCGTCCCCGCGGTTAACGCCACGTTCCGCGACATCGCCCGCGTCGCGGTCGGCGGCCGGTCCATCGAGCTCCAGCTCTCCAACACCTGGAGCCTGACCCCCACGACCTTCGACGCGGTCACCGTGGGCGTCCAGCAGAGCGGGGCGAGCGTCGTCCCGGGCTCGATCGTGCCGGTGACCTTCGCCGGTCGTCCCTCGGTGACGATCGCGGCCGGCGCGCGAGTGAGGAGCGACCCCATAGCCCTGGCGGTGCACGCCGGTGAGACTCTGGCGATCAGCCTGGCGGTCTCGGGCACGGCGACGGTGAGCATCCACAACTGCTGTTACGGTCACGTCGACTCCTACGGGACCCCCAACGGTGCGGGCAACCTCACCGCCGACCCGGCGGCGACCCCCTTCTCCTACGGCGACTACAACATGCGCTGGCTCTCGGCGATCGCGGTCGCGGGTTCGTCGGCCCAGGGGACGGTCGTCGCCTTTGGCGACTCGATCACCGAGGGCTTCAACAACGCCGGGCTCAGCTGGCCGACGCTGTTGCAGCGGCGCATCAGCCATCTCGCCCCCAGCGAACAGGTCGCCGTCGTGGACGAGGGGATCGCCGGCAACACCGTGTCGGTCTTCCCCCGGGGCACGACCTACGCCGAACTCGACGGCGGCCTGCCCGGCGTCACCCGCTTCGGCCCCGACGCGCTCGCGCTGCCGGGCGTGAAGGACGTCGTTATCTTCCTCGGGACCAACGACATCTGGTTCGGGGCCGGCGGGTCGGACCTGGCCCACCCGATCCCGCCCTACGGCACCGCCCCGCGGATCGAGGCCGCCCTGCGGGCCCTCGTCGACCGCGCCCACGCCCACGGGCTCAAGGTCTTCGGGGTCACCCTCCTGCCACGGGCGACCTTCACCGGGGGCAACGGCGAGGAGCCCGAGACCTGGACCCCGTCGGACCAGGCGACCATGGACGCGGTGAACGCCTGGATCCTCTCACCGAGTTCGGGCTTCGACGGGACGATCGACCTGGCGGCCGTGATGGGTGACGTGTATAACGGCGCGTGCCGGCCGACGACCCCCTTCGCTCCCTACTACACCGTCGACAACCTCCATCCCAACACCGCCGGTCAGACGGTCATGGCCAACGCCATCGCCACCACCCTCTTCGGGATACCCGAGGCGCCGACGCTGCCCCCCCTCGTCACGGCCACCCCGACCCCGGGCTGCCCCGCCGCGCTCACCGCCGAGCGGGTCCTCGCGGCGGGGAGCGCCCCCGCGACGACGACCACCACGACCACCGTCCCCCCACCCACGACGCACCACGTCCACCACCACGCGCGCTCGAACGCCACGCTGCGGCGCCTGGTGGGGGTCCTCCTCGTGGTGGTGGTCGGGCTCGTCGTCATCGGGCTCGTCGCACGCCGCCGGCGGGCGCGCCGCCGACGCCGGGCGCGCGAGGCGATGCGGGCCTATCGGGGCCCCGGCGGCTTCCCACCCTCGCCCCGACCACCGGCGTCGAGAAGGTAGCGGTACCGGACGAAGGCCTCGCCACTGCGACTGGTCATCTCGCCGTCGGCCCGCCACCCGAGGTGGCGGTAGAAGCCGCCGGCGGCGAGGTCCGGCGGGGTGACGAGGACCAGCTCGTCGAGATCGGCCGCGCGACCCGCGGCGATCGCGGCGTCGAGCAGGGCGCGCCCGACCCCCGACCCCTGGCGGTCCGCGCGCACGAGGACGTGGGTGATCTCGCCCACACGCGGACCCTCCGACACCTCTGCGTTGGTGCGCGAAGGCGAGAGCCGCGAGGCGACGAGGCGCACCAGGCCGCGCGCGTAGCGCCGGGCGCGGGTGACGAGGAGGTCGCGCGCGAACGACGGGTGGCCCACGGCGTGGAGGATGAGGTGCGCTCCGAGACGCGCCCCGCCGTTTCGCACCATCGCGCGCACGTGGGTGGCCGGGTCGGTGGCGCCGAGCACGACGCCGAGCAGCGCGCCCTCCTCGTCGCGCGCGACGAGCGAGATCGCCCCGGGGGCTTCGGCCCACGCGCGGTAGTACGCGCGCATGAAGCCCGGACCGCATCGCGACAGGAACTCCATGTCGAGGATCTCTCGGTGCAGTGCCGACGCCTCCGCGAGGTCAGCCCCGACGAGCGGGCGAATCTGCACGACTCCGGTCACCGACGACCGGTACGATGGATCACGCCACCGACGAAGCAGCCCGCCTGCATGATGGGGAGACCCTACCAAGTTGACACGTTCCCGTGGGCGCGCCGGCGCGTGACCGGCGTCGATCCGACCTCGCCGCGCCCGTGCCCTCGGTAGCCGCCCGTGCGCGTCGGCGACGCCAGCGCGCCCGGCGCCGGGCGCTCTATCGCGTGCTGGTCGCCCTCGTCGCCCTCGGCACGCTGGCGGTGGTTTTGGCCGGTCGGTCCCACCCGCCGGCGACGCCCGCCACGACCACGTCGCACCCGACGACGACCGCGGCACCGCCGAGTGGCCCCCCCTTCGCCGTGGGGACGCTCTCTCTCACCGTGCGCGAGCCCTGGGGCACGGCGGTGCGAGTCCTGCCCACCACCGTCTACTACCCGGCCTCGGGTCCGGCCGGCGGCCCACCCTCCGCCGGTGCGTCCCCCCTGCGCGCGGCCGGGCCCTACCCGCTCGTGGTGTTCTCCGAGGGCTACGCGATCGCCCCCCAGGCCTACGGGGCCCTCCTCGACGCCTGGGCCGCGGCCGGCTACGTCGTGGCGGCGCCGGTCTACCCCTTCACCGACCCCGCCGAGCCCGAGGGGCTCAACGAGAGCGACATCGTCAACCACCCGGCCGACCTGCGCTACGTCATCACGGCGCTGCTCGCGATGTCCGAGGGCCACCAGGGCGACCTCGCGGGACTCGTGCGCCCCCACGCGATCGCCGTCATCGGTCACTCCGACGGGGGTGACGTGAGCCTGGCCACGGTCGCCAACACCTGCTGCACGGACCCGCGGATCACCGCCGCTATCTTGCTCTCGGGGGCCGAGCTCGCGTCGTTCCCGGGCCAGTACTTCTCCGGCCCCCGGGCCGTCCCGCTGCTCGTCGTCCAGGGCACCGCCGACACGATCAACCCCCCGGCCTGCAGCGTCCAGATCTACGACGCCGCCCCCTCACCCAAGGACTACCTGTCGCTCTTTGGGATCAGCCACCCCGGTGCCTACCTCCCGCCGGGGCCCGCCCGGGCCGTCGTCGAGCGGGTGACGATCGACTTCTTGAACGGCTACCTGAAGGGCTCGTCGGGCGCACTGGCCCGCCTCGCGCGCGACGGGACGGTCCCCGGACTAGCGGCCGTGACGAGCGCACCGCGCGTCTCGGCGCGTCTCGCCCCGCTCAGCGGCGCGTGCCCCGGGGCGCCGCCGGGCTGACGCGTCGCGCCGCGGCTCAGGCGGCGGCCGGACCCGGCTTCACGCCGCTCACGACCGCGGCCTCGGCCACGACGACGTTCACCGCCACGTCGGTGAACCCGGCGGCCTCGTAGAGGCGGACCCACGCGTCGGTGGAGATCGGCCGCTCGTGCAGACGCAGCATGAACCGGCCCACGTTCTTCAGGATCCGCCAGTAGCCCGGCAGCCCCCGCTTGGCCATCGAGCGCACCTTGCTCGCGATGATCTCGCGATCGCGGGTCGTCGCGCCCCGGCCGAACATCATGTCGGCGATCACCAGCTGACCCCCGGGCCGCAGCCACTCGAAGGCCGCGGCCACGACCTTGGCCTTGTCGTCGTCGACGAGGTGGTGCAGCGCGTAGTTGGTCGTCACCAGGTCCACGCTCTCGGCGGGCAGGCTGAGCCGCTCGATGGGCGTCGCCACCCCCCGCACGGTCGTGAGTCCCTCGGCCCGGGCGCGGGCCTCCATCTTCTCGATCATCGCGGGGCTCACGTCGACCCCCAGGACGTTCGCCCCGGCCTGGGCCAGCACCAGGGCCAGCCGCCCCGTGCCGCAGCCCAGGTCCACGCAGTCCATCCCCTCGCGCAGCCGGCAGCGCTCGATCGCGGCCGCGGCCACCTTGGCCATGCCGGCGTCGTTGTGACGGTCCCAGGTCTCGGCGCGCCGGCCCCACTTCTTCGCCTGGGTCCGGATCGCGACCGCCGTCTTGAGGCGGGCGCGACTCGAGCCGGGCTCGGGCGACTCGGGGGCGGGGCGATCGGTCATCGTGGGCCTTTCGGGGTGCGCGGGTGGGGACGACGCCTCCGCCCGGGCCCGTCCCCACCTCGGGGTGGGCCGGCGGAGTGCACCCGCGAAGTCTCCCAGTCGAACATAAGCGCCCGCTAAGGCCCCCCGCGGTGCGCGGCGGACGTGGCGGTGATCGCCCGGGCGAGCGTAACATCGGCCACGACCCGAACCCCCTACACCCGGCGCCAACGTTGCGACAAGGCTTATCGGACCTTCACGTCGCCCTTAGTTTGGCCGAACAGGCTGGCGGCGTGACCGCGAAGCCTCCGTCCGCGCCCCCCCGCCCGGGCGGGCTGCTCACGCTCGGCCCCGATGAGTCCGGCGCGTCGGCTCGGGACACGCCGGGCGCCCCGCGCTCTCCAGCCCCCCGGCCGCTACTCGTCGACCTCGCGCTCGCGGTCGTGGCGGTCGGTTTCGGCCTGTCGGTCGGGATAGCCCTCACCGCCACGAGCCGCCACCAGCTCGCGGCCCCCGGTGGCGTGGCCCTCTTCCTCGGCAACCTCACGGGGCTCGCCGGCACCTACCTCGCCCTCGTGATGGTGCTACTCATCAGCCGCATCCCCTTCGTGGAGCGGGTCCTGGGCCAGGACACCCTCCTGCGCTGGCACCGGCGACTCGCGCCCTGGCCCATCTCGCTCATCATCGCTCACGTCGTGATCCTCACGATCGGCTACGCCCAGGCCGCGCGCACCGGGGTCTTGCACGAGATCGGCCCGTTGGTGAACGGCTTCCCGGACATGGGCATCGCCACGGCCGGGTTCGTCCTCATGATGGCCGTCGCGATCGCCTCGTTCTACCCGATCCGTCGACGCATCAAGCGAGAGAACTGGTGGGGCCTCCACCTCTTCATGTACCTCGCCCTCGCCCTCGCCTTCGCCCACGAGATTGTGCTCGGCCCCTCCTTCGTCGGTCACCCCGTGACCCAGCTCATCTGGTCGGTCGCCTGGGCCGCGACCGCCGGACTCGTCCTGCTCTACCGCGTCGGGTTGCCGGTCGTGCGCTCGATCCGTCACGGTCTCGTCGTTGAGGAGATCCACCCCGAGGGGCCCGACGTCGTGAGCGTGATCCTGCGCGGTCGCCACCTGGAACGCCTGGCCGTCTCGGGCGGGCAGTTCTTCGAGTGGCGCTTCCTCACCCGCGGCATGTGGTGGCAGGCCCACCCCTTCTCGATCTCGGCCCGGCCCCAGCCCCCCTACCTGCGACTGACGGTGAAGTGCGTGGGCGACTTCACCTCGGCGCTCGCCCGACTGCCCGTGGGCACGCGGGTCGCGCTCGAGGGGCCCTACGGGACCTTCACCGCCCACGCCCTGCGCACTCGCAAGGTCGCGCTCATCGCCGGCGGGATCGGGGTCACCTCGGTCCGCTCCCTCTTGGAGGACCTGCCCAAGGGCACCCGTCCGGTCGTGGTGCTGCGCGCCTCGAGCGAAGACGAGCTCGTCTTGCGCGAGGAGATCGCCGAGCTCGTCAAGTGGCACGGCGGCCGACTCCACGAGGTCGTGGGCCCGCGCACCGCCCAGCCCGTCGAGCACCTCACCGAGTTGATCGGCGACCTCCACAAGCGCGACACATACGTCTCGGGTTCGGAGAGCTTCGTCTCGAGCGTGACGCGGCTCCTCGCCGTTTTGAAGGTGCCCCAGGAGGCGGTGCACGCCGATGTCTATGCGCTCTGACCCGTCCCAAGGGCGTGCGACGCCCCGCCCCGGCCCGGGGGCGACCCCGGCCCCGCGCCCGGGAGTGGCCCGATGAAGCGCGCCGCGATCGCGGTCGTGGCGGCCGTCGGCGGCTTCGCCGGCGTGCTCGGGTTCAACCTGGGCGGTTCGCGCGCGCCACTCCTCCACACCAGTGCCCCGGCCTCGAATCCCCCCTCGGGCCCGCCCGCCACGCCGCCCCCGACCTCACCCGGCGGCTCGACCACCCCCACGACGACGGCCGGCTCTAGCCCCCCGCCGACCGGGGTCCGCAGCGCCGTGGGCACCACCTACCAGTACGGGTACGGCCAGCTGGCGGTGCGCGTCACGCTCGACGGCACCTCGATCACCCGAGTCGACACCGTCGGACTCCAGACGGCCGACCCCTACTCCCAGCAGCTCGCCCAGCAGGTCATCCCGCTCTTACGCCACGAGGTCCTCGCCGCCCAGAGCGCGAAGGTCAACGGCTTCTCGGGGGCGACCTACACGAGCGAGGCCTACATCTACTCGCTCCAGTCGGCGCTCGACAAGCTCCACAAGAAGTAGCCGACCCGAACGCCGATGGCCTCCATCGTGCACACCGAAGAGGTCATGGGCACCGTCGTCTCGTTCCACCTCGACGCGCCGCGGATGGGCGAGGCGGCCCTCTCGGTCGCGCTGGGGGCCGCCGTGGCCGGGCTTCACCGCGACGACGAGACCTTCAGCCCGTGGAAGCCCCAGAGCCCCCTCAGCCGACTGCGCCGCGGCGAGATTCGTCTCGAGGACGCCCCGGCCGAGGTGGCCGAGGTCCTCGCGCTGTGTGAGGTCGCCGGGACCCTCTCACGAGGGTGGTTCGACGCGTTCGCGATGCCCGGGGGCGTCGACCCGACGGGGCTCGTGAAGGGTTGGTCGCTCGAGCGCGCCCTCGCGGGGCTCGTGGAAGCCGGCGTCACCTCGGCCATGGTCAACGGCGGGGGCGATATCGCCCTTCACGGCGAGCCGCCCACGGGCGGTCCCTGGCGCATCGGCGTGCGTCATCCGTGGCGCCCCGACGCCCTCGCCGCCGTCCTCGAGGTCGAGCGGGCGATCGCGACGTCGGGGGAGTACGAGCGCGGACGGCACCTCGTCGACCCACTAGGTCGACTCGGTCCCCCACCCGCCTCGGCCACCGTGACCGGGCCGAGTCTCACGCTCGCCGACGCCCTGGCGACGGCCGTGGCTGTCGGCGGCGACGCCGCCCTCGGCCTCGTCGCCGCGATCGACGGCTACGAGGCCTACCTCATCCGCGCCGACGGCACCGAGGCCTTCACCGAGGGGATCCGCTTCGCCGACGCCGACGCCGACGCCTGAGCGACGACGTTAACGACGGTGCCCGAACAACCGATCGTGGCTCCTCACCACTGATGGCCGGAGTACGACCGGCCACCTTGATCGGACACGCGACCCGTCCCACGTAAGAGGATCTCCTCGTCGCAGCTCATGCCGGAACGAGGGGAACCCCGCCACGAAGCGAACTGTTCACACCCCAAAACGATCGGCGACCGTCACGGCACTCGCGACGTCACGCCCGTGCGTCGAGCTGTGCGAGTGCGCCTTCTAGATCCATCCATAGGTCGTCAACGTGCTCGAGTCCCACGCTCAGGCGAAGGAGTCCCGGTGGCACGTTCTCCTCCCCCGGCCAACGGTGTCGTCGATCAATCGTCGTCTCCACTCCGCCCAGGCTCGTAGTCCCCACGATGAGTTCGAGGGCGCCGGTGAGTCGATCCGCTGCCGCCGCGTCGGCCACCTCAAAGGCCAGCATCGCACCAAACCCCTTCATCTGGCTGAGTGCCCGCCCGTGATGAGGGTCCGTGGCGAGTCCGGGATAGCGCACGCGCATTACGCGGGCGTGCTCGCTCAGCCTGGTCGCGAGCACGCCCGCGGTGCTCTGCTGGCGAGCGAGTCGGACCGGCAACGTTCGTAGTCCTCGCAGGGCGAGGTAGGTCTCCATCGTGCCGGGGATCGCGCCGTCGAGGGTCCGGCGACGGACGAGCTCATCGCGTCTCTGCGAATCCCTCGTCACGACCGCACCCAGCAAGAGGTCCGAGTGGCCCCCTATGTACTTCGTAGCGGAGTGGACCACGATCGTGGCTCCCCAGGTGAGGGGTCGTTGGACGAACGGCGTGGCGAAAGTGTTGTCGACGACGCTCACGACTCCGACGTCGTTGGCCGCGGTCAGGATCCGAGGGAGTTCGGCCACGCCGAGCAACGGATTGGTCGGCGACTCCAGCCAGAGCGCGTCCACGTGACCCACGGCGTCGAGCACGGCATCGGTGTCGGTCACGTCGATTGGACGTATCGTGAGGCGGCCCTCCGACTCGAGCCGACTGAGGAGCGCCCGCGTTCCGAGGTAGGCATCAACGGGATACAGGACGCGGGCGCCCGGGGGCAGCAGGGACAGCGTCGTCGCGATGGCCCCTTGGCCGGAGGAAAACGCTACGGCGTCACCTCCCTCGAGAACGCCGAGTGCTTCTTCGAAGGCGCTCCAGGTTGGATTGCCCCAACGTCCGTAACCAATCGCTCCGCCGTCTCTATACGTCGAGGCGAAGGTCGGAGGAACGTTGAGTGGAGCGCCGGGCGACTCAACTCGACCCGCCGCGACTGCAAGCGTCTCGGGATGATAATCGCGCATCTCCACCATTATCTCTCCACTAACTCGCTCGGAGGGAACGCTGAACCAACGTTGTCCCGAACGTGCCGTCCAAGGGGACTGACTGGGTCTTCGCGACTCCACTGCAGGCAGCGCCGACCCTGGGGTGGTGACGCATCATCGACTGCGGTGCTCTTGACACTTTTGACGGGAACCCGAGGTCCCAATTGCTACTCGCGGACGAAGAGGACGTAGAAACGACGACGGGAATCTCGAAGCTAGTCAACCGGTCGAACGCCGTCGATGCGAAGCCTTGGGTTGCATGGCTCCGCCTCAACTCACCGTCTGAACCGCAACGACGCGTAACAGTCATACGCTCCACACGGGCCCCTAATCACACGGTGCTCGGAATCTGAGCACCCGAAATCTTCACGAGGCCGAAAAACGCTGGAAGCCTTGCGTCTCAGTTGGTGGGCCGTACAGGACTTGAACCTGTGACCCCTTGCGTGTCATGCAAGTGCGCTACCAGACTGCGCCAACGGCCCGTGACCCAACACTCTACCACCTGTCCCCCGGGCACCACCCTCTCGACTAGCGCTGGAGCGAGTCGAAGTAGGAGTTCGTATCCGTGCTGAGTGCGAGGCTGGTCTGCCCAGAGTTGTTGGCGATTACTTGTTCCAAGAAGACCTCGACCGCCGCGCGAGCATCGCCGAGCGCGTCGTGCCCGCCAGGTCGAACGCCGTAGTGCCGGCACAGGTGCTCGAGGCCCCGCCGGGGCCGGGCCTCGCGACTCGGTTCGATGGCTAGGTCGTGCTCCACGACGTCGATGATCCGCAGCAGCGACAAGTCCAACTCTTCATCGTCGAGGGCGCGCCCGAGCACCGAGATCGAGCTGCGCCGCAGCATCTCGAGGTCGAAGCGCGAGACGTTCGAGCCCACGATGTAGGCCCCGCGGCGGTGGAAGTCGCCGAGGACCTCAATGGCGCGCACCAGTCCCGCGGGCAGCGGATAGACGGCTTCACTCGCCCGCTTTGCCTCGATGTCTTCCAGGGTGAGGCCGTGGACGCGCTGCGCCCCCGAAGTAATGGGTCGATCAGGGATAACGTAGTAGTGCTCATCCCAAAACGGCACACCGAATCGGTAGGCGATAAAGCCGTAAGCGATGGCTCGCTCACTGGTGACGCTGAGTCCCGTCGTCTCGGTGTCGAATCCGAGGAGTAGCTCGGGGACCTGGGTGTATCGCTTCACCGGAGACCCATTGTGCCACCCCGCTGTGACGCGCGCCGGAGTCACGGGATCGTGGTCGTCGAGGTGGTCGTCGACACGGTGGTCGACGTGGTCGAGGTGGTGGTCCCGGGCGGGGTCGTGGTCGTGGTCGTGGAGGTGGTCGTAGTCACCACGTCCGCGGGCGAGCCGATCCACTCCACCGTCACACCCTGGGGCGAGTCGACGACGCCGATCGAGGGCACTAGGGAGCGCGAGAGGGCGAGCGCCGCGTTGCCCGCCGTGCCCAGCGGGTCACTCGTGTGTTGACCCAAGACGACGGTGTAGGTGTAGATGATGTGACCTTCGACCTCGACGCGACGGAGCATCACGTCACAGCCACCGGCGGGGCCCGTGAAACCCGACTTCACCCCGATGACGCCGTAGTTGCCGATGTAGGGGGTGAAGGAGCCAACGTTGCCCGCGACCGGCAGGTCGACGTGAGTGAGGGCGATAATCGGTCCGAGGACCGGCTCGTTGGCGAGCAAGGTAATCACCAGGTTCAGCTGGTCCTCGGCGGTTGAGGTGTCGCGCGGATCGATCCCGGTGGGCTCGACGTAGCGGGTGTGCCTGAGTCCAAGGGCCCCCGCATCACGATTCATGAGCTCGACGAAACGCCCGAGCGTCAGCCCGGAGAGGTGTACCAGGTAGATCGCGTAGTTCCCGGCCGAGTGGACGAACAAACCGCGGAGGAGCTGGGACTCGCAGAGGCGCTCTCCCACAGCGACCGCGACGCTGGACTGACCCGTCGCCACGTCACGGTCGTAGAGGTGGACATCGGCGCGGGTCATGGATTCACACGGACCACTCGCTCCGGGCGCCAGGGGCATCAGGTGCAGCGCGACCCAGGTCGTCATGAGCTTCGTGAGGCTCGCGATCGGCTGGACCGTTTGCGGTTTCGAGGCCGCTTCAACCGAGAGCTGGGGGATGGCCGCCGCGGCGCTGCCCTGACTCGGCCAGCGCAGGTGTGTGACGTGGGTCGGAAGGGTGGTCGTCGTGGTCGACCCTGGGGGCACGGTCGTCGTGGTCGTGGTCGAAGAGGTCGCCACGCTTGGGGCACCCAGGACGTAGAGGGAGGCGGCCACAACCCCCGTGAGGCCGAGTCCCGTGGCGCGCCCCCACCGATGCGCCAGGCGTCCTCTCACGGGGACAACCTATCGGCGGGCGCCTCGAGCGACGGGTCGGCGAGGTTACGACGCCGTTGCGATGCGCTGATCGGGCGGGGAGAGCAAGCAGACGGGCGACCGAGAGTCCGGCGATGACGCACGGATCGTGGGGGTGTGGAAGTAGCCTGGTCACGTGAGTTTTCCTAACAGGCGCATGTGGGCGGCGGCGGCAACGGGGTTTCTGGTCGCGACGGTCGTGCCCCTCGCCGTGCCCGGTGCCGCCGGGGCGGCGCACCCGCGCGCGATCCCGGCCTACACCATCCGCCTGGAAGATCAGATCCTCGCGGAGTTGCGCTACCTCCCGGTGAGCTTCGTACCGGCCAGCACCACTACCCCGCCGCCGACGACGACGACCACCTCGACCACGACGACGACCGTGCCGACCAATGGGTCCACCACCACCACCACCGTCTCGACGACGACCACGGCGCCGGCGCCCGTGGCGCACCGGCCCACGCGCACGAGCGACCCCGCTCTCCTCCAGTCCGGGTCGTTCGTCTGGCGCTTCCCCACCCTGCCGGCGAGCTTCAAGCGCAACTGGAGCGTCGGGACTGACAACGTCATCGTGCGCGGGGCCCTCATGCGCTTCCAGGACGACCACGGTCTGCCGACGACCGGGTCGATGGACGGTGCGACGTGGCGGCTACTCGTTGAGACGGTGCGCGCGCGCAAGTTCTCCAGCGAGCCCTACGACATGGTGCTCGTGAGCCAGACCCTGCCCCAGCGACTCGAGCTGTTCCAGAACGGTCGCGTGACCTTCACCACCCTCGTCAACACCGGCATCCCGGCGTCACCCACCGCCAACGGCACTTTCCCGGTGTACTTACGATTCACCTCGACCACGATGTCGGGGACGAACCCCAACGGGACCCACTACCACGACACGGGCATCCCCTGGGTCTCCTACTTCAACGGCGGCGACGCCCTGCACGGCTTCATCCGCTCGGGCTACGGCTACCCCCAGAGCCTCGGATGTGTCGAGATGCCCTTCAATGAGGCGAAGGCGCTGTGGCCGCACACGCCGATCGGGACCCTGGTCACCGTCCAGCCCTAACGGGCGTCCTCGGCCACGAGTTCGCGGACCCGAGGGATGACGGCCGTCCCGTAGAGCTCGACGCAGTGCATCATCAGCTCGTGGGGCAGTGTGCCGTTGGAGTACTTGAGGTCGAAACGGGCGAGGCCCAGCGTGCGCGCCGTGTCGGCGATCTTGCGCGCGACCGTCTCGGGTGAGCCCACGTACATCGAGCCCGATTCGACCTCGCGCTCGAACTGCTCACGGGTAAAGGGCCCCCATCCCCGCTCGGCCCCGATTCGGTCGTGGCTCGCCTTGACGTGGGGGAAGAACGCCTCGCGCGCGGCCTCGTCGGAGTCCGCGACGAAGCCCGGGGAGTGCACCGCCACCGGGAGCCGGGGGGCGTCGAAGTGCGCCAGGGCCCGCCCGTAGAGCTCGACGTGAGGCACGAAACGGGCCGGGTCGCCCCCGATGATGGCGATGACGAGCGGCAAGCGGTGTCGGGCCGCACGCACCACCGACTCGGGGTTGCCCCCAATCCCCACCCAGACGGGCAGGCGGCCACCCTCGGTATGGGGGTACGCCGCGAGACCTTCCAGGGGGGCGCGCACCGTGCCGCGCCAGGTGACGGGTCCCTCGTCGAGGAGACGGGTGAGCAGATCGAGCTTCTCGTCGAAGAGCTCCTCGTACTGGGCGAGGTCGTAGCCGAAGAGGGGGAACGACTCGGTGAACGAGCCACGCCCCACGATGACCTCGGCCCGCCCGCGCGAGATCGCGTCGAGGGTGGCGAAACGTTCGTAGACCCGTACTGGGTCGTCGGAGCTCAGAACGGTCACCGCCGAGCCGAGGCGCATCCGCTCGGTGCGCGCGGCGATCGCGGCGAGCACGACCTCGGGCGCCGAAACCGTGAAGTCGGCCCGGTGGTGCTCGCCCACCCCGAAGAAGTCCACCCCGACCCGATCGGCTAAGACGGCCTCGTCCAGGAGATCGCGCAGCACCTGCGGCGCCGCGACGGGCGTCCCGTCGAGGCGGTGCGTCACGTCGCCGAAGGTGTCGAGTCCGAGCTCTAGGTCCATGCGCCTCCCATCGCGGGGCCCGAGCCTACGGGCGCCGCCGCGTGACGTGCCCTAGAGGGAACTGGTCCTCGTCGGGGCGCGCAGCCCCGAGAGCGTGCACGGCCCGAAGCGGGCGTTCACGCAGATCGTGGTCTTCGTCGTGACGGCTCCCTCATCGCGCGCACCGGAGAGGCGGGCTCCCTCGAGGTTGGCCCCCGCGAGGTTCGCGCCCGCGAGGTCGGCTCCCACGAAGGAGTCCTGCTGGAGGTCGCGACCGGCGAGGTCGGCGTGGGCCAGGTTGCAGCCGTTGTAGTTCGTGTTCGCGCTGCTCACGACACAATCGTGACTGCGACTCGTCGTGGTCGCCGCGGGACTACCCCCACACGAGGCGAGGAGCGCCCCGGCGAACGCGGTGAGGAGGAGAATGCGAGCTGCCCGCACAGAACCGTTCTACCAGGACCGCGCTGGTGACTCCGACCCTAGGCGGGCCGCGCGACGCCGCGCTGGGGGTGGACGATGCCGTCGATCAACCCGTACGCGAGGGCCTCATCGGCCGTCATGAAGAGGTCCCGGTCGATGTCACGGGTCACCCGCTCCACGCTCTGGCCGCTGTGGTGCGCGATCACCTCGGCCATGCGGTGCGTGAGCGAGAGCACTTCGCGCAGCTGGATCTCCATGTCGCTCGGGGCCCCCTGGGCCCCGGCGCTGCCCTGGTGGATCATCACCCGGGCGCTCGGCAGGGCGAAGCGCTTGCCCGGCGCCCCGCCGCACAACACCATCGCCGCGGCCGACATTCCCATCCCCACGCAGATGGTGGAGACGTCGCAGCGCACGTGCTGGATGACGTCGTAGATCGCCATCCCGCCGTAGGCGAGGCCCCCCGGGGAGTTGATGTAGAGCTGGATGTCGGCCGTGGGGTCTTGGGCCTCGAGGTAGAGCACCTGGGCGATGATGAGGTTGGCCACCTGGTCGTCGACGGGTTGACCGAGAAAGACGATGCGCTGGCGCAGGAGCATCGAGTAGATGTCGAAGGCCCGCTCCCCACGAGGGGACTCGTCGAGCACCATCGGCACCAATGACTGGTCCGGCCCCCGTGACGTCAGACGTCCCATGCTCTCTCCCCTCTGTGCAACTTTCTGGTTGCACTATACCCCTCGACGAACTTCGTGCAATAGATTGGTTGCATGAGTGACGTTATCCAGCGCTCCGTTGACCTGCCCGCCTCGCCCGAGGAGGTCTGGTCCCTCGTGACGAGACCCGACTGGCTCGGCGGGGACGGCGAGATCGACCTGCGTCCGGGCGGCGAGGGTTGGGTGGAGGACGAGGGTGCCGACCACTACCTCGTCGTGGAAGAAGTCGACGAACCCCACCGGTTTGTCTACCGCTGGGCCACCTTCACCGAGGAGCCGACGCGCGTCGAGATCGACCTCGCGCCCTGCGACGAAGGGACCCGGGTCACGGTGACCGAACTCCCCCTGCACGTCACGCCCCCGGCCCAGCTGCTCGCCGCGTGAGCGACGATCTCTCCGACGTCTTCGCCGCCCTCGCGGACCCGACCCGCCGACGCATCCTCGACGACCTCGCGGCCCGTCCCGACGGCGCGACGGCGACCGAGCTCGCCCGCGATCTGCCCGTCACCCGTCAGGCCGTCGTCAAACACCTCCAGATTCTCCTGCGTTCCGGCCTCGCCGAGGCCCGCCGTCACGGGCGCGAGGTCCGCTACCTCGTGCGCCCATCGAGCGCGCGGCCCGCGGCGACCTGGATCGACGAGCGCACGACGTCCTGGGAGAAGCGTCTCGAGCGGCTCACGGCGCTGCTCGACCCCCGCGCGCCCGCCGAGTCAACCCGCGAGCCCGAGAATCCGGGCCGGGTGCGCGGCTAGTTTTTCCTGCCCACGAGGTATCCGCAGCCGACTCGAACCCCATCGAGGACGAAGTGACCTTTGGCGTTGGTGGGCTCGCCCATATCATCGCGACGGCGGTGCACTGACGTGGCCGTGCCGCGGACCTCGACGGCGAGATCAGTTGTTACCGTCTTCGCGTCGGACGTAGCTCGAGTGCGCTCGTTATCCGCGTTGCGACTGTTGCTGTCCCTGGCGCAGTGCACCTCGACCCTCGACGCGGCCTCCTGGGCCACCCGGTTCAAGTGCCACCCGCACTCGAACGATCCTCGAAGTCGGACTCACCTCTCCGTCCCGACTTGAGACCCTCGCGACGGTGGGCCCTCTCGCTCCTTCTCGTTAGTGACACGCCACGAAACCGTGAGCTCTCCACACCCACTCGCACGCGCCAGGGATGGGCCGACGCGTCGAGCCATGGACGCAGACGGCGAGTCCGTCACGGTCACCCGGTCCCTTGACCTTCTGGGCGACACGTCCCCTCGCGCCGTGGCGATGTCCGCGATCCCATCGACGCTCTCTCGAGCGAGATCATCGACGAGAACCACCATGACGGTGTGACGAGGTGGGCTCTTCTCGACTCACCCGCGGTGTCGCCAGCCACCCCGACCGTCGTCAGCGGCCGGGACACCGAGCGAGATTCGGCGGCCAGCTGGGGCCCGAGCACTGGTGCCCACGCGATCACGAGCGCTCTCGTGGACGCTCACAGCGCCTCGTCGCCGTGGCGCGGGAGTCGCCCCGCGAGTCGCGGTCGTCCGACCGGCGCGTCGAACACCCGGTGAGCACGCCACACGCGTCGCACCGGTGACACGAACGACTCGGTCACGTCGCGCACCGCGGCGCTAGGCCTCGCGCGATCACTTCGGTGACGCTGTCTTAGTCAGAGCTTCGAACACTCTGGGGAAACGGTGAGTCGCACGACGCGGCAGCACTTTCTATGTCTTCTGTTGGCGTAGTGAGCGAATCGTTGCGCCAATCGTCGCTACGTTGAAGAGAGCACCCGCGGAACTACCCCAAAGGGCGCGTGCACCGACACCCGTCAGTGCACAAAAGGAGCAGAGATGAAGAACACCATGGTCAAGGCGATCCTCCCGGTCGCCCTCACGGTCGGAACCCTCGGTCTCGGCTTCGCCGCGACCGCCCCGGCGAGTGCCGCGACTCGACCGACCCACGCCAAGACCCACAACGTCACCACGATCACCGTCACGGGCACGATCAAGCGCGTCAACCCCGCGATGACGACGTTCTGGCTCACCGACGGCACGAAGACCTACGTCGTGCAGTACAAGAAGGCGACCTTCCGCGCCGCATCCGCGACGAAACTCACGAAGGACGAGACGGTGACGACCACCGGTCGCCTCGCCGGCAGGTCCAAGAACGTGATCGTCGCCACCAGCGTGGCGGGCTGAACCA
>JAKABC010000110.1 GCA_021802025.1 Actinomycetes bacterium | reverse complement strand
ATGGGCGAGGTCCTCGCGCTTGGCGTAGACGCGCAGGTCCAGCCGCTCCGAGAGACGCGCCAGGGGCGTCACCGGGGTCGGGCGGCCCCCGAAGAGGGTCAGGGTCTCGCGGAACTCACCGACGAATCCGGGGTCGGCCCACGCCTCGGTGAAGGCGGCCTCGAGCTCGAGGCAGGCCGGCATGAGCGCTTCGGGCACGAAGCGCCCCCCGAACTCACCGAAGCGCCCGCGTGCGTCGGGCGTGCCCATCACGCTCATCGTGTCTCTCCCCCACGCCCGAGCGCCGCGCGCGCGGCGGCGACGAAGTCGCGCACCTTAGCCGGGTCCTTTCGCCCGGGGGAGGACTCGACCCCGGTCGCGCAGTCCACCGCGTCGGCGCCGGTCGCGGCGACGACCTCAGCCACGTTGGCCGCGTCGAGCCCGCCCGCGACGATGACCGGGACCGCGAAGGGTCGCTCGGCGCGTCCGGCGTAGCCGTGACGCCGTCCCGATCCGGGCACCGCGCCGTCGACGAGCACCGCGTCGACGGCGCGCTCGTCGTAGCCCGACCACTCCCCCTCGCCGACGCTGAGCGCCTTGATCACCCGCAGCCCCCGGGCGCGCAACTCCTCGCGCAGGTCCGCCGGGAGGGTTCCGTGGACCTGGACGGCGTCGACGCACAGTCCGTCGAGCGCCGCGCGGATCTCCTCGCGCGGCTGGTCCTTGAAGACCGCGACCCGGGTCGCCCGACCCTCGAGCGCGGCGGCGATGGCGCGAGCCCGCTCGGGGCTGACCCGCCGCGTCGAATCGGCCAGGATGACACCGATCGCGTCGGCGCCGGCCTCGGCGCACGCGAGGGCGTCCTCGACGGTGGTGACCCCGCAGATCTTCACCACGCCCGCGAACGGGGAGCGCCGTGTGACCGAGGCGAAGGCGCGCACCGCGCCGACCGGATCGTCGGCGGTGACGAAGGCCTCGCCGACGAGCACCGCGTCGAAGCCCGCGTCGGCCGCCCGGCGCACGTCGGCGGGGGTGGCGAGGCCCGACTCGCAGACCCGCACGCAGTCCGTCGGTAGCGACGCGGCCACCCGGGCGGCCCGCTCGGGGTCGACCGAAAAGGTCCGCAGGTCTCGCTGATTCACCCCGACGAGAGACGCCCCGAGGTCGCGCGCGCGCGCCGCCTCCGCCTCGTCGTGCACCTCGACGAGGGCGTCGAGCCCGACCCGACGGGCGAGTTCCTGATAGCGGGCGAGCTCGTCGTCGCCGAGGGCCGCCACGATGAGCAGCACGGCGGCGGCCCCGGCGTCGCGGGCGTCGAGCACGTCGTTCTCCGAGACGGTGAAGTCCTTGCGCAACAGGGGTACGGACACGGCCGCGCGCACCGCCGCCAGGTCCTCGAGCGAGCCGGCGAAGTGGGGCCCGTCGGTGAGCACCGAGACCATGGCCGCCCCGCCGGTCACGTAGTCGCGGGCCTGATCGGGGGCGTTGAGCTCGCTGCGCAGGGCGCCGCGCGACGGGGAGCGGCGCTTCACTTCGGCGATGACGCGCACGCGCGAGCCCCCCACGAGGGCCGAGCGCGCGCTAGGCCCGTCGTAGGCCGGGGCGTCCAGGCGCGCGCGCCAGTCGCGGTCGTCGGCGCGGGCGCGCCGACGGTGCCACGCGACGATGTCGTCGAGGTACGTGGCGCCCATCTCGGCATGGTACCCGGACCGGCCGGCGCGACGACCACGGGTATCGTGGCGAGATGCTGCGTGAGGCCCGCGCGTGATCGCGTCGTTCGCCCTCGAGGTGTTGAACCCTCTCGTGCGCGGCACCGACATGGAGCGCTCGGCGGCCCGCGACGCGCTCGCCGAGATCCTGGCCGGGCGGGTCGAGGGTGTCCAGATCGCGAGCTTCCTCACCGCGCTCACCGTCAAGGGCGAGACCGTGGAGGAGATGACGGGCTTCGTGGACGCGATGATCGACGCCGCGACGACCTTCGACGTCGGTCCGGAGGCCATCGACATCGTCGGCACCGGGGGCGACCAGCTCCACTCGGTGAACGTCTCGACCATGGCCGCCCTCGCGGTCGCGGGGTGCGGGGTGCCCGTGGCCAAGCACGGCAACCGGGCCGCCTCCTCCTCGGTCGGCGCGGCCGACGTGCTCGAGGCGCTGGGCGTGCGCCTCGACGTGCCGGCCGAGGGCGTCGCGGCCTGCGTCGCCGAGGCCGGGATCGGGTTCCTCTTCGCCCCCGCCTATCACCAGGGCCTGGGCTACCTGGGTCCGATCCGTCGAGCCCTCAACTTCCGCACCGTCTTTAACGTCCTCGGCCCACTCGCCAATCCGGCGCTGGTGCGCCGCGCGTTGATCGGGGTCGCCCACGAACCCCAGCTCGAGCGCATGGCGCGGGTCCTGCACGCGCGCGGGACCGACCTCTCGATCCTGGTCCACGGCGGCGACGGGCTCGACGAGCTCACCCTGGCCACACCCTCGCGGCTGATGGTGGTGACGCCCCTCGCCGTGGTGAGCGAGGCGCTGGACGCCCCCGGGGAGCTCGGGCTGCGTCACGAGACCGAGTCGGTGCGCGGCGGCGACCTCGCCCAGAACGTCGCCGTGGTGCGCGCCTTCCTCGAGGGTCGTCAGGGCCCCATCTTCGACGTGGTGTGCGCCAACGCGGCCCTGGCCCTGCGGGTCGCGGGACGGGTCGAGTCCCTGGTCCAGGGCTTCGCCCTGGCCAGTGCGGCCGTCGTCGAGGGTCGGGCCGCGCGGGCCCTCGAGGGGCTCGTCGCCGTCACCAACGCCTAGAGCCGGCGCAGCTCCTCGCGGTAGCGCCGGGCGTTGTTGACGTAGAGCTCGGCCGAGTGGCGGATGAGCTCGACGTCGCTCGCCCCCTCGCGCACGGTCGCCGGGACCCCCACGGCGAGCGCGCGCTCGGGCACGTCGGTGCGGTTGCGCACGACGGCGCCGGCCGCGACGGTCGCTCCCGAGTGGACGGTGGCGAGGTGCAGGACGATCGAGCCGCTCCCCACCAGGGCGCCGTCTTCGATCACGCAGCCCTCGAGGTGGGCGAGGTGGCCCACGACGCAGTCGCTACCGATCACGGTGGGAAACTCCGCCACCGCGTGCACGACGGTCCCGTCCTGGATTGACGTGCGCTCACCGACGATGACCGTCCCGTAGTCGCCGCGCAGGACTGCGCCGGGCCAGACCGAGGAGTCGGCGCCGAGGCGCACGTCACCGATCACCACGGCGTCGGGGTGGACGAAGGCGTCGGGGTGAATGGTCGGGGTGCGCTCACCCAGGGCGTAGATCGGCACGGCGCCTCCTTCGGACGCTGGCCACACTACCCAGCGTCAGTGGGCGAGCCAGTGGATTAGCTGGTAGATCCGGTACCCGAGGTAGATCACCGTGGCGACGATGAAAAGTCGCCAGCGCCACGGCACCGGCTCGTGAGTCGGCTCGGGGACCGGTTCGCCGCAGACCTCACAGACCTCGCCCTCCACGGGGCGGTCGCACGTCTCGCACCACCGCTCCACTACTCGGTGCGCACCCTCACGCGGATCGGGGAGGAACCCAACCCGAAGCGCTCGCGCAGGCTGCGTTCGACGTAGCGCAGGTAGGTCGCGGGGAGACGCCCGGCGACAAAGAGCGTGAAGGTCGGGGGCTCGCTGGCGCCCTGGACGGCGTAGCGGATCTTGCCGGTGGGCGCCGGCTGTCGCTGCTGGAGGTCGCGGATCGCCCGGTTGAGCACGCCGGTGGGCACGCGCTTGGCGTAGTCCTCGGCCGCCGTGACCAGGGCCGGCCACAGCCGATGCACGCCGCGCCCGGAGGTGGCCGTGGTCTTGATCACCGGGGCGTCGCCCAAGAAGGCGAGTCGCTCGCCCACCGTCGCGAGCACCGCCGGGCGGGCCTCGGTCGAGACGAGCTCCCACTTGTTGAGCACCACGACCGCCGGGCAGCCAGCGCCGGCGATTCGCTCGGCCAACCGCTGGTCCTGTCCGGTGGCCCCCACGGTGGCGTCGATCACCAAGATCGCGAGGTCGGCGCCGTCGAGCGCCTTGAGGCTGCGCAGGGTGGCGTAGGTGTCGACGCCGGCCTCGGTGCGCGCGCGACGGCGCAGTCCGGCGGTGTCGATGAAGCGCACGGGGCCGTCGTCGGTCACCACGACCGTATCGACGGCGTCGCGGGTCGTGCCGGGCAGGTCGTGCACGACCGAGCGCTCCTCCCCGATGAGTCGGTTGAACAGGGTCGACTTGCCGACGTTGGGTCGCCCGACGATCGCCACGCGCAGCTCCTCGCTCGACGTCGACACGGCCTCGTCGGGGGCCTCGTCGGGACCGTCAACGGCGTCGTCGGGCTCGGGCAGGCGCGCCACGATCGCGTCGAGGAGCTCACCGGCGCCGCGGCCGTGCAGGGCGCTCACCGCCACGGGGTCGCCGAGACCCAGGCCCACGAACTCCCAGGCCGCCGCCTCGCGGACGGCGTCGTCGACCTTGTTCGCTACCAGGAGCACCGGTCGGTGGCTGCGTCGGATCCAGCGCGCGGCGCGCGCGTCCTCCTCGACCGGTCCGGTCTCGGCGTCGACCACGAACACGACGAGGTCGGCCCCGGCCACGGCGGCCTCGGCCTGGCGCGAGACCTTCTCTTCGAGCGAGTCCCCGGCCTCGAGCCAGCCCCCGGTGTCCACGACGTCAAAGGCGCACCCGGCCCACTCGACCTCGACGCTCGTGCGGTCGCGGGTGACCCCGCGCTGGTGCTCGACCACGGTGACGCGTCGGGCGGCCAAGCGGTTGACCAGGGAGCTCTTGCCGACGTTGGGCCGGCCCACGACGGCGACCTGGGGGCGGCTCACGCGGGCACGAGCGGGCTGAGGGCGCCGTCGAGCGCCCGGCGCAGGTCGACCCCGGTCGTGGCCACCGGGGTCACGGGACGCACGAGGTCCGCGAGGGTCGAGCCGTCGAGGAAGCGGCCCTCGTTGAGACAGACGTCCGGCAACAGGCAGGTCCGCTCGGGGTCCACGTCGGCCAGGGCCCGGTTGAGGTCGGGGGCGGTGAGCAGGCCGGCCACCTTGATGTTGCCGCCGAAGTAGCGGTTGTCGACGACGACGACCTCCACTTGTTCGTAGCGGTGGGCGTCGAGCAGGTCGCGCAGGATCGGTCCGGCGTAGGCCCCGGTGAGGATGGTCACGCCGCGGGCTGGGCCGAAGGGGGCGCCGGGTGAGCTCACGCGCGGGGCGCGGTAGCCGATCGCGGGGGCGCCGTCGACGGACTGGAAGAAGCCCGAGCCCAGCCGCGCCATCGCGCTGCGCTCGGCGAAGCTCTGGCGGAACGAGGCGACCATGCCCACGCCGTTCTCCGCCTCGTCGAGGCTGGCGAAGGACGACGGGCCCGGCGGCTCGAGACCGGCCACGAGGTAGAACTCGTCGCTCGCGAAGACCCGCGCGGTGCCGAAGAGCTCGCGGGTGAGGGCCTGGTAGCGCTCGGCGAGCTCGACGACCGTCGCGGCCTCGGCGCGCGTGTGGGGGCGCATCGTCTCTTCGGTCGAGAGGTCGCTGACCCCGACGGGGACCAGGGAGAGCGACGCCAGCTCGGGGTAGAGGGTCACGACGTCGTCGAGGGTGCGCACGAGCTCCTCGCCGTCGTTCACCCCCGGGCAGACGACCACCTGGCCGTGGACGCTCACCCCGGCCGCGAGCAGCTCGCGCAGCCACCGCAGGCTCGTCGCCCCACGGGGGTTGCGCAGCATCGCGGCGCGCAGCTCGGGGTTCGTCGTGTGGATCGAGACGTAGATCGGCGAGAGCCGCTCTTCGATGACCCGTTCGAGGTCGAGTTCGGTGAAGCGGGTCAAAGTGGTGTAGTTGCCGT
>JAKABC010000109.1 GCA_021802025.1 Actinomycetes bacterium | reverse complement strand
ACGTACTGCTGGATCGCCCGGCGCAGCGGTCGGGCCCCCAGCTCGGGGTCGTACCCCTTCTCGGCGAGGAACTCCTGGGCCCCGGCCGAGAGCTCGAGGCCGAGCCCCTGGGCGCTCAGCTGCTCGCGCAACCGGGCGATGAACAGGTCGGCCACCGCGATGACCTCGGGCTTGGTGAGCTCGTGGAAGACGATGGTGTCGTCGATGCGGTTCAAGAACTCCGGGCGGAAGTGGGCCTTCAGGGCCTGGTTGACCTTCTCGCGCATGCGCTCGTGGGTGACCGTGTCCGACCCCTTGCCGAAGCCGACCGCGGCCCGGCGCAGGTCGGCCGTGCCGAGGTTGGAGGTCATGATCAAGATGGTGTTCTTGAAGTCGACCGTGCGACCCTGGGAGTCGGTCAGCCGTCCGTCCTCGAGGATCTGCAACAGGGTGTTGAAGACGTCGGGGTGGGCCTTTTCCACCTCGTCGAAGAGGACCACGCTGAAGGGCTTGCGCCGAACCGCCTCGGTGAGCTGGCCGCCCTCGTCGTAGCCCACGTAGCCCGGGGGCGAGCCCACCAGGCGGCTGACCGAGTGCTTCTCCATGTACTCGCTCATGTCGAGCTGGATCAGCGCGTCGGCGTCGTCGAAGAGGAACTCGGCCAGGGTCTTGGCCAGCTCGGTCTTGCCGACCCCGGTCGGGCCGAGGAAGATGAACGACCCGGCCGGCCGCTTGGGGTCCTTCAGGCCCGCGCGCGTGCGACGGATCGCCCGGCTGAGCGAGGTCACGGCCTCGTCCTGGCCGATGACGCGCTTGTGGAGCTCGTCTTCCATGCGCAAGAGCTTGGTCGTCTCCTCCTCAGTGATCCGGTAGACGGGGATGCCCGTCCAGGTCGCCAGGACCTCGGCGATCGTCTCTTCGTCCACGAGGTCGAAGCTCTCCCCGCCCGAGGCCGTCACCTGGGCGTCGAGCTCCTCGCGCTTGGCCACGAGGTCGCGCTCTTGCTCCTCGAGGGCCTTGGCCTGCTCGAGGGCGCCCGAGTCCATGGCCGTCTCCTTGTCGCGGCGCAGGCGCAGGATGTCCTCGTCGAGCTTCTTGGACTGGGGCGGGGTGCTCATGCGGCGGATCCGCAGGCGACTGCCCGCCTCGTCGATGAGGTCGATCGCCTTGTCGGGCAAGAAGCGGTCCGAGATGTAGCGGTCGGACATGTTGGCCGCCGCGATCAGCGCCTGATCGGTGATCTTGACCGCGTGGAACTCCTCGTAGACGTCGCGCAGGCCCTTGAGGATCTCGATGGTCATGGCCACCGAGGGCTGCTCGACCTTCACCGGCTGGAAACGGCGCTCGAGGGCCGCGTCCTTCTCGATGTGCTTGCGGTACTCGTCGATGGTCGTCGCGCCGACGGTCTGGAGCTCGCCGCGGGCCAGCATCGGCTTGAGGATGGAGGCGGCGTCGATCGCGCCCTCGGCCGCGCCGGCGCCCACGAGGGTGTGGATCTCGTCGATGAACAAGATGATGTCGCCGCGGGTGCGGATCTCCTTGAGCACCTTCTTCAGGCGCTCCTCGAAGTCACCGCGGTAGCGCGACCCGGCGACCAGGGCCCCGAGGTCCAGGGTGTAGAGCTGCTTGTCGGCGAGCGTGACGGGGACCTGGTTGGCCACGATGCGCTGGGCGAGGCCCTCGACGATCGCCGTCTTGCCGACCCCGGGCTCGCCGATCAGGACGGGGTTGTTCTTGGTCCGGCGGCTGAGCACCTGCATCACCCGCTCGACCTCCTTCTCGCGTCCGACGAGCGGGTCGAGCTTGTTCTCGCGCGCGAGCTGGGTGAGGTTGCGGCCGAACTGGTCGAGCACGGCCGAGCCGCCGGCCGACTCGGAGTCGCCCTTGACCGAGCCGGGACCCGAGGCGACGCTCGCCTCTTTGCCCGACTGGCCCGACATCATCTGGATGACCTGGGTGCGGACCCGGCCCATGTCGGCGCCGAGGTCGTTCAGGACCTGGGCGGCCACGCCCTCGCCCTCGCGCACGAGGCCGAGGAGCATGTGCTCGGTGCCGATGTAGGAGTGGCCCAGCTGGAGGGCCTCGCGCAGGGACAGCTCGAGCACCTTCTTCGCCCGGGGCGTGAAGGGGGGCGAGCCCGGCGACGGGTTGGTGTTGGCCCCGATGGCCTCTTCCACCTTCTCGCGCACGACGTCGAAGGTCACCCCCAGGGCGTCGAGGGCCTTGGCGGCCACCCCCTCGCCCTCGCGGATCAGGCCCAGCAGGATGTGCTCGGTCCCGATGAAGGCGTGGTTGAGGTCGCGGGCCTCCTCCTGGGCGAGCACGAGGACCCGCCGAGCCCGGTCAGTGAAGCGCTCAAACAATTCATCGTCCTAACTGTCGACTGAAAGTCAGTGTAATGGTCGACCTTTGCGGGGGGGACGAGCCCCTCGGGCCAGCGATTACGCACCCTCTATGGTGGAGAGGTGGACTCGTCGGCGCTGCTCGCCCTGCCCGGGCTCGACCGGGACATGGCCCTGCTCGAGGATCTGCTCACCGAGTCGGTCGTGCTGGGCGACGAGTACCTCGACACGGTCACCACCCACCTGCTGCGCGCCGGCGGCAAACGGCTGCGGCCCCTGCTCGCCGTGGCCTCGGCCACCGGCGGCGAGCGGCGCGCCACCCGCGAGGACCTCCTCGGGGGGGTCGCCCTCGAGCTGATGCACCTGGCGTCGCTCTACCACGACGACGTGATGGACGAGGCCGTCATCCGGCGCAACGTCGAGAGCGTCAACGCGCGCTACGGCAACCTCATCGCGATCGTCGCCGGTGACTACCTCATGGCCCGCTCGGCCGGCATCGCCGCCGACCTCGGCGCCGCCACGGCCAGCCTCATGGCCTCGACCCTGGCCTGGCTGACCCGGGGCCAGACGAGCGAGGTGCGCACGGCCTTCAGCCTCGAGCGCTCCCCGGCCGACTACTTCGAGGCCATCGAGGGCAAGACGGCCGCGCTCATGGCCAGCAGCTGCCGCATGGGCGCGATGACCGCCGCGCACGGCGACGCCGAGCGCGACGCCCTGACCGAGTTCGGCCGCTGCTTCGGGATGGTCTACCAGCTGCGCGACGATGTGCTCGACCTCACCGCGACCGACAACCAGCTCGGCAAGCCGGCCGGCCAGGACCTGGCCGAGGGCGTCTACAACCTCCCCACCCTGTTCGCCCTCGAGGACACGGCGCGCGGCGAGGAGCTGCGCGCCCTTTTGGGGCGGACCCTCGGCGACGACGAGCGCGAGCGGGCGCGCAAGCTGGTGGTGGCGACCGACGGCATCGCGCGCACGATCGACACGGCGCGCGACTTCCTCGGCCAGGCCGGCCGGGCGCTCACCGCGGTGACCAGCGCGACGCTGCGCGACGCCTTCGGCGCCTTTATCGCCTCGCTCCTCGAGGAGCTCCCCGCCTACTAGCCGATCAGCCCTCGCGCCGCGGCTTCAGCGTCGGGAAGGCGATCACCTCACGGATGTTCGCCGCGTCGGCCACGATCATCGCCAGCCGGTCGACGCCCACCCCGAGGCCCGCGGTCGGCGGCAGCCCCCACTCGAGGGACGCGATGTAGTCCTCGTCGATCGACATGGTCTCGTCCTCGCCGGCCGCGGCCAGGCGGGCCTGGTCCTCGAAGCGGGCCCGCTGCTCGACGGGGTCGTTCAGCTCGGAGAAGCCGTTGGCCAGCTCACGACCGGTCACGAAGGCCTCGAAGCGCTCGGTGAGCTCGGGGTCGTCACGGTGGCGCCGGGCGAGCGGTGAGACCTCGACCGGGTAGTCGGTGACGAAGGTCGGCGCCCACAGGTCGCCCTCGCACAGGTGCTCGAACAGCTCCAGGACGCAGCGTCCGGCGCCCCAGGCGTCGGCCACCTCGACACCGCGCTCGGCCAGGAGCGCGGCCAGGGTCGCGCGCGGCGTGCGCACCGTGACCTCCTCGCCCAGGGCCTCGCTCACGAGCTCGGCCATCGGCCGGCGGGCCCACGGGGTGGCGAAGGAGACGGCCCGCCCCTGGTAGACGAGCTCGGTGGTGCCGAGCACGGCCGCGACCGCGCCGGCGACGAGCTCCTCGGTGAAGCGCATCATGTCGGCGTAGTCCCAGTAGGCGGCGTAGAGCTCGAGCATCGTGAACTCGGGGTTGTGCCGGGGACTCACCCCCTCGTTGCGAAAGACCCGGCCCAGCTCGAAGACGCGCTCGAAGCCCCCCACCACGAGCCGCTTGAGCCACAGCTCGGGCGCGATGCGCAAGAAGAACTCGCTGTCGAGGGCGTTGTGGAAGGTGACGAAGGGCCGGGCGGCCGCCCCGGTGGGCACGGCGTTGAGGATGGGGGTCTCGACCTCCACGAAGCCCTGGGCCCAACAGTGCTCGCGCAGGGCGCGCACCACGTCGCTGCGCCGGCGCAGCGAGGCCCGGGTCGTCTCGTTGGCCCACAGGTCGGCCTCGCGGTGGCGGTAGCGCAGCTCGACGTCGGTGATCCCGGCCCACTTCTCCCCGAAGGTGCGCCGGGCCTCGGCCAGGACGGCCCAGGTGGCCACCTTGACCGAGAGCTCCCCGCGCTGGGTGCGCACCACCTCGCCCACGGCCCCCACCCAGTCGCCCAGATGGAGCCGGGTGAACGCCTCGTACCCCTCGGTCGCGGCCTCCAGGCAGAACAGCTGGACCTCGCCCGAGGAGTCGCGCAGCGTGGCGAAGGTGAGCCGCCCCTGGGTGCGCAGCAGCATCACCCGTCCGGCGACCCGCACGACCTCACCCGACTCCTCCCCGGGGGCCAGGTGGTCGAAGGACTGGCGCAGCCGCGCGGCGTAGGCGTCGTGGGCGAACTGGTACGGGGAGGTCACGGGCTCTCTTTCGGGTGATTCCTCTCATGAACGATACGCACTCCGTGCAGGGTGAGCCACGGCTCGACGACGCCGACGTGCGCGGTGTGGGGCGCGATGAACGACGCCAGCCCCCCGGTGCCGATGACGGTGCACTCGCCCACCTCCTCCCAGATCCGCTCGACCATGCCGTCGATCTGGGCGGCGAAGCCGTAGAGGACGCCGCTCTGGATCGACTCGGCCGTCGAGCGGCCGACGACCGAGCGGGGGCGCACCAGCTCGACCGAGCGCAGGGCCGAGGCGTGGGCGTAGAGGGCCTCGAGCGAGATCGCGACGCCCGGGGCGATCGCGCCCCCGAGGTACTCGCCGTCTCCCGAGACGACGTCAAAGACGGTGGCCGTGCCCATGTCGACGACCACGAGCGCCCCCGGGTAGAGGTCGTAGGCCCCCACCGCGTCGGCGATCCGGTCGGCGCCGACGTCGCGGGGGTTCTCGTAGAGGATCGGCATGCCGCTCTTGGTGCCCGGGCCCAGGACCGTGAGGGGCCGGTCGGCGAACCAGCGCCCGGCCATGCGGCGCAGTTGGGTGGTGACCGAGGGCACCGAGGAGCACACCGCGATGGCCGACACCGCGCTGCGCAGGTCGAGGCCCTCGAGGTCGAGCAGCTGGGTGAGGGTGATCGCGTGCTCGTCGGGCGTGCGCGAGGCGGCGGTCGCGGTGCGCCAGTGGTAGGCGAGGCCGTGCTCGCCCGAGGCGCGGGCGAAGCCCATCGCGTCGGGGCTGTCGGGGCTCTCCTCCCCGAAGAGCCCAATCAGCGTCTCGGTGTTGCCCACGTCCATCGCCAAGAGCATCAGCCCACCTCCACCGGTCCGTTGTCGATCAGGCGCACGCCCTCGACGACCCCGGCCACCAGGGCGCGCGCGGGCCCGGCCGCGGCGTCGTCGAGGGGCTCGAGGGTCGCCGGGTCGACCACCTCGGCGTAGGCGACCTCGACCCCGGCGTCGTCCATCA
>JAKABC010000108.1 GCA_021802025.1 Actinomycetes bacterium | reverse complement strand
CGACCCGAGGACCAGCCCCTGGCCGAGACCCGGCCCCTCGCCCCGGTGAGCCCCTACGCGAGGAGCAAGGCCGAGGCCGAGCGCCTGGCCCTCGAGGCCGCCGCCGGGGGGCTGGACGTGGTGGTCGCGCGCCCCTTCAACCACGTCGGCCCCGGCCAGTCGAGCGCGTTCTTCGTGCCGGCCCTGGTGACCCGGCTCCTCGAGGCCCGCGCGAGCGGCGCGGGCGAGGTGCGCGTGGGCGACCTCACCCCCCGGCGCGACCTCACCGACGTGCGCGACGTCGTGCGCGCCTACCGCCTCCTCGCTCAGGCCGGGGTCGCGGGCGGCGTCTACAACGTCGCCTCGGGCGTCGAGCACGCCATGGCCGAGGTCGCCGCCGCGCTGGTGGCGATGGTGGCCCCGGGCACCCGGCTCGTGCGCGACCCCGCGCTGATCCGCCCGGTCGAGGTGCCGGTGAGCCGGGGCGACCCGGCCCGACTGTGGGCGGCGACGCGCTGGCGCCCGACGATCGCGCTCGAGCGCTCCCTCTCGGACGTGGTCTCCGAACTCGACCGCTCCGACCAGGTATGACAGACCCACACGTGGCCCGGGACCCGCGGGGGCGGCCGGTAGCCTTGTCGGGCTGATGGAAAACCGCGCCCCGGCCGTCGTCGCCGTCGTCGTCACCACCTCGCCGGGACCCGGGCTCGAGGCGACCCTCGCCTCCCTCGTCGCCCAGGACTACTCCGAGCTGAGCGTGCTCGTGGTCGCCCACGGCGACCCGACCGAGGTGGGCGAGCGGGTGGCCTCGGTCGACCCCCGGGCCTTCGTCAAGCCCCTCGAGGAGAACCGGGGATTCGGCGCGGCCTGCAACGAGGGGGCGCGCCTCGTCGAGGGGGCGGCCTTCTTCCTCTTCTGCCACGACGACGTGCGCCTGCACCCCGACGTCGTGTCGCGCCTCGTCGAGGCGGCCTATCGGACCAACGCCGGGATCGTCACCCCCAAGGTCGTCGACTACGACGACGAGATGGTGCTGGTCCACGTCGGCCAGACCGCCGACCGCTTCGGGGTGGTGCGCGACCGCATCGAGCGCGGCGAGGTCGACCACGGCCAGCAGGACCTCGAGCGCGACGTCTTCGTCGCCCCGGGCGGGGTGACCCTCGTGCGCGCCGACCTCTTCGGCGCCCTGCGGGGCTTCGACCCGGCCATCTCGTTGCTGGGTGAGGACCTCGACCTGTGCTGGCGGGCCCAGTCGGCCGGGGCGCGCATCGTGGTGGCGCCGCTCGCGGTGGTCGCCCACCGCGAGTCGATCGCCAAGGGCGAGCGCGCGAGCGCCGCGCTGGGCACCCGTCACGCCTCGCGCGCGGCGCTGCGCCGGCGCCACCAGCTGCTCGTGGTGTCGAGCGGCTGGCACCGGCGCAACGCCCTGTGGATCCTCGCCCAGCTGGCCGTGCTCGACCTCGCCGAGACCCTCGTCGCCCTGGCCGGCGCCGACACCGAGCGGGTCGGGGCGATCGCCCACTCCTGGGCGTGGCTCCTCGTGCAGCGCCGGCGGGTGCGCGCGCGCCGGCGCGAGCTCGAGCGCCAGCGCGTGCTCACCGACGCCGAGCTCGCGCGCCTCCAGGTCGCCGGGGCCAGCCGGGCCCGGGAGTTCGTGGTGCGCCTGGTGCGCGAGGGGTTCGACCGGGCCCGCGGGATCGTCCCGCCCTCGCCGGCGGCGAGCCTCGAGGACGACCACTCGGTGGGCTTCGCCGCGGCCTTCTCCGAGCTCGAGGAGTTCGACGAGTTCGTCGAGCCGCCCCCCGCGCCGCGGCCCTCGCGCATGCTGACCTCGTTCCGGTCCCAGGCCGTCGTGGTGGTGCTGGCCGCGATTATCTGGGCGATCGGCGCGCGCAACCTCGTCGCCGGCCACCTGCCGATCGTCGGGCGGCTCGCGCCGCTCGACTCGTGGTGGTCGACCTGGCGCCACTTCTTCGCCTCGTGGTCCTCGGCCGGGGTCGGCACGGGCGCGCCGGGCTCGCCCGCCTTCGGGGTGCTCGCCTTCGCGGGCACCTTCGTGCTCGGGCGCATGGGGATCCTCGCGCGCGTCGCGCTGGTCTTCGCCATCCCGGTGGGGGCGATCGGGATGGGCCGGCTGCTGCGCGACAAGGTCTCCAACCGGGCCCGGCTCATCGGCGCCCTGGCCTACGCCGCGGTGCCGACGGGGCTCAACATGGTGGCCCAGGGCCGCCTCGACGTGTTGGTGGTGGTCGCCGGGCTGCCCTTCGTTCTCCGGCGGGTCTTCGAGGTGATGGACGTGCCGGGCTTTCGCCGCCGGCCCTACGGCCCGCCCGTCCCCTTCGGCCACCGGGGCTGGCGCACCAGCGGGGCCGGCCAGCGCCTGATGCTGGTGATGGCCTGCGCGCTCGTCTGCGCCCTGGCGCCGGCGGCCCTGATCGCGGTGGGCCTGGTGATCGTCGGGGTGGCGATCGCGCGCTGGTTCGAGCCCGACGCCGCGTCGGGCTTCGCCCACCCGTGGCGCCTGCTCGGCTTCGTCGCGTTCAACGTGGCCGTCTTGTTGTTGCCCTTGAGCGTCGACGTCGCCGTCGCCGGCCGGCGCGCCCCCGCGGTCTTCGGCCTGACCCGCGGGCCCTGGAACGTGCCGGGCTTCTCGTACCTGCTGCGCGGGGTCGACGGCAGCTTCGGCGCGTCGTGGTGGGGCTGGCTGCTGCCGGGCGCGGCGGCCCTCGCGGTCACCCTCTGTCGGGGCGAGCGCCGCGCCGTCGCCGCGAAGCTGGTCGTGGTCGCCACGCTCACGCTCGCCCTGGCGGCGCTGTCGGGTCACCACTGGCTGGGCTCGTTCGAGCCCGACCTCGACGTGCTGCTCGCCCTCTACGGCGTGTGCCTGGCCGCCCTCGTCGGCCTGGGGGTCGGCGCGCTCGAGGCCGACCTGCGCGCGGTCGGCTTCGGCTGGCGCCAGGGCGCGGCCGTCCTCATCGTGGGCGTGCTGGTGGTGGCCGTGGTGCCCTTCCTCGGGGCGATGGGCTCGGGCCGGTTCGACCTGCCGACCACGAGCGTGGCCGAGTCGCTCGGCTCGCTCGCCCCGAGCCGGGCCGGGGGGTATCGCGTCTTGTGGCTGGGGGACCCGTCGGTCCTGCCGACCCCGGGCTGGACGGTCGCGCCGGGGCTCGCCCTGGCCACCTCGACCAACGGGCTCCCGGGCGGCGCGACGGCCTTCGTCGGGCCCGACGCGGGGGCGACCGAGACGCTAATCGCGGCGGTCCAGTCGGCCCTGCGGGGCCAGACGGTCGACCTCGGGGCGCTGCTCGCCCCGGCCGGGATCTCGACGATCGTCGTGCTCGACGCGGCCGCCCCCGAGGTCCCCGGGGTCCAGCAGGTGCCGCGCCGACCGGTGCCCCGAGCGCTCACCCGAGCCCTCGCGCGCCAGGGCGACCTCTCCTTGGAGCTCACGACCTCCTCGGCCCAGGTGTACGCCAACTCCCTCTTCCACGGGGTGGTGGCCGAGTCGACCCCCGGCTCGACGACGCTGCGCCCGGTCTTTAGCGACCGGGCCTTCGCCGGGCCCCTCGAGCCCGGGGGGACCGTCGTCGCCGGGCTGGCCCCGGCCGACGCCTTCACCCTGGTGGTCGACGGGCGCGCCGCGGCGCGCACGACCCAGGGGGTCTGGACGCCGTTCTACGCGGTGCCGACCGGCGCCGGGCGCGCCCACGGGCAGCTCGTCCTACGCCGGTTCCCCCTGAACGGCCTGCTCGCCCTCTTCACCCTGGTGCTCTGGGCCATCGTGGCGCTGGGCTTCGGCTGGATCCAGCGCGCCGAGTGGCTCTTCACCGGACGGGTCGGGCGACGGGCGAGGCCGCGGTGAGACGCGGACCGCTCCTCATCGCCTGCGCGGTGGTGCTCGCCGGGGTGGGCGTCGCCGTGACGCTGCGCCCGGTGCACAACCCCTCGGTCTACCCCGGCGGGGGCGCCGTCGCGCCCCAGTCGACGGCCCTCTACTGCACCGGCCTGCCCGGCGGGGCGCAGCGGCCCGGGCGGGTGAGCTTCCTCAACACCGCCGCGAGCTCGCGGTCCCTCGAGATCGAGGTCGTCGCCGACACCGGCCACGTGGCCAGCCGTTCGGTCACCCTGGCCGCCCACACCCGCTACGCCCTCCAGCCCACCAGCCTCGAGCCCGGGACCTTCGACGCCGTGCTCGCCCGGGTCGCCGGCGGGGGGGTCGTGGCCGAGGAGGTCGACGGCCCGGCCGAAGCCCCCTGCGCCAGCGCCGGCACGACCGCCTGGGCCGCCACCGGCTTCTCGACGGCCGTGGGCTCGAGCGCCTACGTCAGCGTCTTCAACCCGACGGCCACGGCCGCCGTCTTTAACGTGTCGCTCTTCTCGTCCGCGGGCTTCTCGGCCCCCCAGGCGTTCCAGGGCGTCTCGGTGCCGGCCCACGCCGAGGTCTACCTCGACCTCGCCCGGGTCGCGGTCAACCTGCGCGGGATCGGGGTCGCCCTGCGGGTGCTGCGCGGCACGCTGGTCGCCGTCGGGGTCGAGGACGCCGCCGGGACCCTCTCGCTCGACCCGGGCCAGTCGGCTCCCTCGACGCGCGCCGACTTCCCGGTCGTCACGACCGCCCGCGGGGCGAGCGCCGTGCTCGAGGTGGCCGACCCCGGCCCGACCCCGGCCGTGGTGCGGGTCCACGTGGTGCTCGGCTCGTACCGGATCGCCGACCAGTTCGTGAACGTCGCGCCGTACTCGACCGGCGCGCTGGCCCTCAACCCGAACCCGGCCATCGCGGCCGCCGGCTACGCCGCGGTGAGCGTGCGCTCGAACGTGCCGGTCGTCGCCGACCTCGCCACGGGCGCGGCCGGGGCCGGGTCGGCCCTGTCGGCGCCGAGCGCGCCGACCACCTCGGCGGTGGTGGGCGGGTTCTCAACGAGCGGGTACGACGCGCTGCGCGTGGTGAACCCGGGGCGCCGGGCGATCACGCTGAGCGTGCTCGCGCTGGGCTCGACGGGCGCGCCCACGCGCCTGCACCTCGCGGGCCACGCCCTCGCCGACCTCGCCACGGCGGCGCCGGGGGCGCGCGCAGGCGCCCCCTACCTGCTCTCGAGTCGTCGGCCCTTCGTCCTCGGGCTCACCGCGCCCAGCCGTCCGGCCGGGGTCGTGGTGCTGGCCCCGCTAGACGGCCGGTAGCGTCGGCGGCTGCCAGGTCGGCGCCGGCACCGGCGCCGGCGAGGTGGCCGCCACCGGCTGGGGCTGGGCCGGCTCGGGCGGGGGCGTGGGGGCGGTGAGCGAGCTCACCGTCTTGGTCCCGACCGGGTGGACCGGCTCGCCGTTCGCCTCGTCGATCAGCCGGGCCGCCTCGGCCCCGTCGATCGTCTCACGCTCGAGCAGCGCCCGGGTCAGGGCCTCGAGGCCCCGGCGGTGCAGCGTGAGGACCTCGATGGCCCGGGCCTCCTGCTCGCGCAGGATCCGCTCGACCTCGTCGTCGATGACCTGGGAGGTGTGGTCGGAGTAGTCCCGGGTGTGCATGAGGTCCTCGCCCAAGAAGACCTGGTTGTTCGAGCCCCAGGCCATCGGGCCGATCTCTTTGGACATGCCCCACTCGCGCACCATGCGCCGGGCGAGCTCGGTGTTGCGCTGGAGGTCGTCGGCCGCGCCGGTCGAGAGGTCGCCGTAGACGAGCAGCTCGGCCACCCGACCGCCCATGCGCATGCACAGGCTGTCCTCGAGTTCGGGCCGGCCCATGATGTGGCGGTCCTCCTCGGGCAGGGTCATGGTGACCCCGAGGGCCATGCCGCGCGGGATGATCGTGATCTTGTGCAGCGGGTCGGTCTTATCGAGCACGTAGGCCAACAGG
>JAKABC010000107.1 GCA_021802025.1 Actinomycetes bacterium | reverse complement strand
GTCGAGGACGCGCCGGCGCAGCGCCGGGGCGATCCGCTCGAGGACGCGCCCGAGCCCGGACGTCACGAGGCGTTGACGCGCTGCTGGGCGTCGGCGAAGCCGAGGTCGATGACGGCCTCGACGGCGTCGGCCGCCCGCTCCACGTCGGCGGCGAGGGCGGCGCGGCGCGCGCCCGAGAGGCGCTGGAGGACCCAGTCGGCGCCCCGGTCCTTCGACGGCGGTTTGCCGATACCCACGCGGATCCGCGCGAACTCCCGCGAGCCGAGCACCTGGGTGATCGAGCGCAGTCCGTTGTGGCCGGCGAGTCCGCCGCCGTGCTTCAGCCGGACGCTCCCCGGATCGAGGTCGAGTTCGTCGTGCACGACGACGAGGGCGCCCAGGTCGGGGATGGCCGCGCGACGCACCAGCGGCTTCACCGAGGCGCCCGACTCGTTCATGTAGGTGGTGGGGACGGCCAGGGTCACCGGACCCTCGGGGGTCGAGAGCGTGCCCACCACGGCGCGCAGCCGACGCTCGAACTTGAGCTCGACGCCCCGGCGACGGGCCACCTCGCGCACCGCGTCGCCGCCGACGTTGTGGCGGGTGTGCTCGAACTCGGGCCCGGGGTTCGCGAGACCGACCACCAGCAGCCGGCTCGCCGTACCGCGGCGCTCGGACTCCTCAGCGCGCCACGGCGCCATCGACTACGCCGAGGCGGTCTCGGGGCCCGCGGCCTTCGCCGCGCGCCCGGGGTGCGTCGCGACCACGGCGACCTGGGGGTCGTCCACGGCGCTTACGCCCGCGGGCAGCGCCACGTCGCCCACGCGGATGGTCCCACCCGCCGTCAACGACGAGATGTCGACCTCGAGGGAGTTGGGGATCTGATCGGGGCGGCAGCGAACCTCGAGCGAGAAGAGCTGCTGGTCGACCTCCCAGTCGGCGTGGCGCACCTCGACGGCGTCGCCGATGAGGTGGAGCGGGATCTCGACCACGACCGGCCGGTTGGGGTCGACGACCTGGAAGTCGATGTGGGCGACCGTGCCGCGCACCGGGTGGCGCTGGATCTCACGGGCCATCACCACGACGTTCAGGCCATCGGCGTCGAGGGTGATGAGGGTGTTCAGGCCCTGGTCGCTGGAGACGGCCTGTCGGAACTCCTTGGCGTCGACCGCCACGGGCAGCGGGCCGACACCCTCGCCGTAGACGACCGCGGGGATCGCGCCGTCGCGGCGCAGGCGGCGTGAGGCGGCCGAACCCTGGGGGCGACCGGTGGTCGCGCGCAGCGTGACCTCTGACATGACGACTCCTTCGACGACGCGCCCGACGGGGCGAGCAGGCCTACCAGTCTAGCCGTGGCCGGCCCGGCGATCGTAGGGCCGGCCCCGTTCCCCGTCACACCAGGAGCCCCTCACTACGCTTCGGCCGTGGACCCGACGAGCCCGAGCCCCACAGGGCCCGCGCGTCGGGCGCGAACCACGTGGGTCTCCGCGGCCTGCCTCGCAACGTACCTGGTGTTGGCCTGTCTCATGTTCTGGCCCGCGACCCCCTGGAATAACGCTCGACTCCCGTCAGTGCCCTTCGGCGGTTTCGGTTATGGCGATCCCGCACGCGACTCGTGGTTCCTCGCCTGGACCCCCTACGCCTTATCCCACGGGCTCGTCCCCTTCCACACGACGTACGTCAACTATCCGCGGGGAGCGAACCTCGCGAGCAACACGATGATTCCCCTGCTGGGTCTCCTCGCCTGGCCGGTGACGGCCACCCTTGGACCCGTCGCGGCGATCAACGTGCTCTTGCGTCTCGCGTTCGCGACGTCGGCAGGGTCGATGTTCCTCGTACTGCGCACCTGGTGTCGGCCGTGGATCGCCTTCGTCGGAGGACTCATCTTCGGGTTCGGCCCTTACATGGTCGCTCAGATCACCCATCTGAATCTGATCTTCGACCCCCTTCTCCCCCTCATCGTCCTCGTCGTCGTGCGTCTGTTGAGCGATTCGACGATGAGCGCTCGACGACTGGGGATCTTCTTGGGCGTCCTCTCGGGAGCTCAACTCCTCATCTGCCCTGAGCTCCTCGCCATGCTCGGAGTTGTGTGCGGAGTCGGGACCATCGCCATCGTCGTCCGCGCGGGCGCGCAGTGGAGGACTCGCCTCGCGCCGCTCCTCAGGGCCGCACCGTGGGCGCTCGCGTCTGTCCTCGTGGTGGCCGGGTACTTCCTCTTCTGGGCCTTCGCCGGCACGGGGCACGTGTCGGGGCCCCCGCAACCCGTCGCGGCCCTCCAGACGTATCGATCGGACCTGCTCGCGCCCGTCGTCCCCACCTTGAACCAAGCCCTCCTGCCACGGTCGTTGATCACCACGGCCAGCCGCTTCGACGCCGGCAATTTCACCGAGAACGACGGTTATCTCGGTATCGGGCTCATCCTCTGGGTCATCGTCGTCACGATCCGTTATCGTCGCCGAAAGGTAGTCCTCTACGGTGCGCTCGCCGCGGCCCTGGCGCTCGTGTTGTCGTTCGGTTCACGCCTCACCATTGACGGTTCGGTCACGAGCGTGCCCTTACCCGAGGCGCTCTTCACGCGAGTCCCGATCTTGCAGAGTTTCGTCCCCTCGCGCTTCGCCGAGATCGCCGCACTGTTCGTGGCGATAAGCGCATCGGTGGGCGCAGAGTGCTTCGTGCGTGATCTCGCGGCCCGACGTACGACGTCTCGTCGTCTCGCCGAGATGTCCATGGTCCTCCTGGCGGGCGTCGCGCTCGCTCTTCCCTTCCCGCAGCTCGCTCTGGTCACGAAGTCCCCACACTGGCCCCACGGGATCTACGGCGCGCTCGATCGCGTGCCCCACGGCAGCGTCGTGCTCGCGTATCCCTACCCGAACGATCCGTATACCGAGGCGATGAGCTGGCAGGCTCAGAGTGGCTTCCGGTTCAAGCTCGTGGGCGGCTACATGGACGTCCCAGGCGTCGATCACCACGGGCAAGAGAACCCCGTGGGGCTCGCCCCGGTCCAGGTTCAAGGTTTCCTCACCGAGTCGCTCTACGGCCACCCCCTGGAGTACCCCCCACCCTCGGCGTCCTACGACCTCGCGGCCGGGTTGTGCACCTTCGTCCGTCGCTACCACGTGGGTGCCCTGGTCTACTGGCGCACGGGCGCCCACCCCCAGCGCGTCCGCCAGCTGTTCGAGCGCGACTTCGGACGGCCGAGTGCGTCGGTGAGCCGGGGCTCGTTCGAGGTGTGGCGAACCCCACCGGGAGCGTGCGCCGCGGGCTAGAGGAGGTTCTCGCCGCCGAAGATGTCCGAGACCGAGCTGTCCTCGAAGATGGCCGAGATGGCGTTCGCCACGATCGGCGCGACCGAGAGGACCTCGAGCTTCTCGAAGGTCTTCTCCGGACCGATGGGCAGGGTGTCGGTGACGACGACCCGGTTCACCGGGGCGTTGAAGAGGCGCTCGACCGCCGGCGGCGAGAAGACGGCGTGGGTCGCCATGACCCAGATGTCGTCGGCGCCGTGCTCTTTCAACAGGTCCGACGCCGCGACGATCGTGCCGGCGGTGTCGATCATGTCGTCGATGAGCACGCAGTGGCGCCCCTCGACGTCGCCCACCACGTGGCGCGCGACCGCCACGTTGGCCATCCCGCGCGGGCGCGTCTTGTGCACCAGGGCGAGGTCGCAGCCCAGGTGCTGGGCGTAGCGCTCGGCCACCTTCACCCGGCCGGCGTCGGGGGCGACGACCACGATCTCGTGGGGGTCGGTGTGGGCCTTGAGGTAGGTCTCGAGCACCGGCGCGGCGACCAGGTGGTCGACCGGGATGTTGAAGAACCCCTGGATCTGGCCCGAGTGGAAGTCGACCGACAGGACCCGGGTCGCCCCGGCGGTCTGCAGGACGTCGGCGACCAGCTTCGCCGTGATCGGCTCGCGGCCCTGGGTCTTGCGGTCCTGGCGGGCGTAGCCGAAGTAGGGGACGACGGCGGTGATGCTCTTGGCGCTGGCGCGCTTGGCGGCGTCGATCATGACGAGCTGCTCCATGAGCGCGTCGTTGACCGGCGAGGAGTGGGTCTGGACGATGAAGACGTGGGCGCCGCGCACCGACTCGTCGATCCGGCAGTGGATCTCGCCGTCGGCGAACTCCCGGAGGTTGGCCTCGGTCAGGTCGACCCCGAGCAGGGCGGCGACGTTCGCCGCCAGCGTGGGGTGGCCGCGGCCCGAGACGAGGACCAGGCGCCGCTTGGCCAGGGATTCCACGAGGCCCACCCTAGCCAACCAGGGGGTCAGGCCCGGGGGGCGACGAGCGCCCCGGCGGCGACGTCCTCGCCCGGCGCGAGGGTGACGAACGAGCGCACCGTCGCGTCGGGTCCGATGCGCACCGAGCTCGCCTCGACACAGCCCACCCGGGCGCGCTCGCCCACCTCGACGTCCACGAGGTGGGCCCGCGGACCGACGGTCGCGCCGGCGCCCACTCGCGTGTGGCCCTGGAGGATCGTCCCGGGCAGGATCGACACGTCCGGGGCGAGGGCGACGTCGACGTCGAGGTAGGTGGTGGCCGGGTCCCACAGGGTCACGCCGCGTCCCATCCACTGCTCGTTGATCCGCCGGCGCAGCTCGGCCTCGGCGCGCGCCAGCTGGGCCCGGTCGTTGACCCCGAGCGCCTCGCTCGGGTCGTCGAGCACGAACGACCTCGTCGCGTGGCCCATCGCCGAGAGGACCGCGACCACGTCGGTGAGGTAGTACTCGCCCATCGCGTTCTGGCGACCGACCCGACGTAGCGCCGGCCCGAGCAGGCTCTGGCGCACGACCATCACGCCGGTGTTCACCTCGTCGATTCCGCGCTCGTCGGGCGAGGCGTCGCGCTCTTCGACGATGCGCGCCAGGCCGCCGTCTTTACCGGCGACCATCCGGCCGTACCCGCGGGGGTCGGTGACGACCGCGCTCGCAACCGTGAGGGCCGCGCCGCTCGCCCGGTGCTCGGCGAGCAGGCGGGCCACCGTCTCGCGGCGCAGCAGCGGCGTATCGCCCGGCAGGATGACGACGTCCCCGTCGCTCTCGCCGATCGCCTCGTCGACGCTGGGCAGGGCCGCGGCCACGGCGTGGCCCGTGCCGAGGGTCTCGCCCTGCTCGACGAAGGTGAGCGCCGTCCCGGCGCCCTCGGCGAGCTCCTTCTCCACCCAGGTGGCGTGGTGGCCCACGACGACGACCGTCGCGCGCACCTCGTCGTGGCGCGCCGCCTCGAGGACGAAGCTGGCCATGGTGCGCCCGCAGAGCTTGTGCAGCGGCTTGGGTCTCGCCGAGCGCATCCGGGTGCCCTCGCCGGCGGCGAGCACGACCACACAGGTGGGGCGCGTCATCCCCCCTCTCTAGCAGCCCTACGATGCGCGACGTGGACCCTCTCCACTACGACGAGTTCGGGCTCTTCGCCGAGAACGTGGAGGAGTACGGCCTTGAGGTCGAGATCCCGCCGGTGTCGCGGTTCTTCCTCCCCGTCGACGGACTGCGCCAGGTGAGCGGCCTGCGCTGGGGCGAGGGCGAGCCCGAGCTCGTCCTCCTCCACGGCGGGGCCCAGAACGCCCACACCTTCGACACCGTCGCGCTGGCCCTGGGCCGGCCCCTGCTCGCCCTCGACCTGCCCGGCCACGGCCACTCCGACCCCACCCCCTACCCGCCCGCCGACGTCCCCCACCACGCGCGCGATCTCGCCACCGCGCTCGAGGCGCTGATCGACCGGCCGCTCGCGATCGTGGGGATGAGCCTCGGGGGGCTGTGCGCGATCGAGCTCGTCGCGACCCGCCCCGAGCTCGCGCGCGCCCTGGTCCTGATCGACGTCACCCCCGGGGTCACGGCCGACAAGGCCCGCCAGATCACCGACTTCCTCAACGGTCCGGCGAGCTTCGCCGACTTCGAGGAGATCCTGGCGCGCACGGTCGCCCACCACCCCACGC
>JAKABC010000106.1 GCA_021802025.1 Actinomycetes bacterium | reverse complement strand
GTTGAGCGCCGTCACGAGCATCAGCGAGTTGTTGAGGTGGTGCTCGATCTGCTCGTAGTCGGGCTCGAGACCCTCAACGCAGAACTCCCGGAACCGGTCGCACGCGTCGGTCAGCAGGTCGATCGAGTGACAGACGTTGTGGATGATCACCGGCTTGCACACGTTGAGCTCGAGGTTCCCTCGCGAGCCCGCGATCGAGACCGCCGTGTCGTTGCCGAATACCTGGATCGCGACCATGATCATGGCCTCGCTCTGGGTGGGGTTGACCTTGCCCGGCATGATCGAGCTGCCGGGCTCGTTCTCGGGTAGACGCAGCTCGGCGAGCCCCGCCCGGGGGCCCGAGCCGAGCCACCGTAGGTCGTCGGCGATCTTGGTGAGGCTCGCGGCCAGGGTCTTGATGGCCCCGTGGGCGAAGACCAGCGCGTCGTGGGCGGCGAGGGCGGCGAACTTGTTGGGCGCGCTCACGAAGGGCTGGCCCGTCAACCGGGCGATCTCGTCGGCCACGCGCTCGCCGAACTCCGGGTGGGTGTTGAGACCGGTGCCCACGGCGGTGCCACCAGCGGCGAGCTCGAGCAGTCCGGGCAGGACGGCGTCGAGACGCGCGAGGTCGGCGTCGAGCTGGGCGACGTAACCGGAGAACTCCTGGCCGAGGGTGAGTGGGACGGCGTCCATCAGGTGGGTCCGGCCGATCTTGGTCACGTCAGCGAAGGCTTCGGCTTTCGCGGCCAGGGCGTCTCGCAGGCGCCGGACCGAGGGGCTGAGCCGTCCCGTGATCTCAGTGACGGCCGCGATGTGCATCGCCGTCGGGAAGGTGTCGTTCGACGACTGGGACATGTTCACGTCGTCGTTCGGGTGGACGGGCTTCTTCGTGCCGCGCTCCCCGCCCGCGAGTTCGATCGCCCGGTTGGAGATGACCTCGTTGACGTTCATGTTGGTCTGGGTTCCCGAGCCGGTCTGCCAGATTCGTAGGGGGAACTCTCCGTCCAAAGACCCATCGATGACTTCCTGGGCTGCGCGTTCGATGAGTCGGGCCTTCTCGCCGTCAAGTTTGCCCAGGGCCTCGTTGACCCTCGCCGAGGCGAGCTTCAAGACGCCGAAGGCGCGAATGAGGGCCGGCGGCATCGTGTCGTGACCGATGGCGAAGTGGTGCAGGCTCCGCTCGGTCTGGGCGCCCCAGTAGTGGTCGGACGGGACCTCTATCTCTCCCATCGTGTCGGACTCGATACGGAACTGGCTCATGTCGCCCTCCTACTTACGGGCGCGTGCCGCGCCCTTCGTGGCACCCCGCGACTGGGTCCTCTTTGCTACCGACTTTCGTGTTGTGGCCTTCTTCGCGGTCGCCTTCTTCGCGGTCGCCTTCTTTGCCGGCGACTTCTTCGCCGCGGACTTCTTCGCCGCGGACTTCTTCGCGGCCGCCTTCTTTGCCGCCGCCTTCTTTGCCGGCAACTTCTTCGCCGTGGTCTTCTTTGCGGCGGACTTCTTGACCGAGGTCTTCTTGACCGAGGTCTTCTTGACCGAGGTCTTCTTCCCCGGAGTCTTCTTGGCGGTCGACTTCTTCGCCGCGGACTTCTTCGCCGGAGTCTTCTTGGCTGAAGACTTCTTGACCGAGGTCTTCTTCGCCGGAGTCTTCTTGGCGGTCGACTTCTTCGCCGCGGACTTCTTCGCCGGAGTCTTCTTGGCTGAAGACTTCTTGACCGGTGACTTCTGGCTCGGGGCGGATGCCGCCGGCAGGACGGGCGCGGGTGGAATCGGGCTGCCCTCGTAGAGAGCTAGACCCACTTCGACCGCGTAGCGCGCAGCGACGACGTCGCGCGCTCGAGGTCCCCCGCCGTCACCGGGCACCTCGAGCAGGAGCGGCAGATCGCGGATCGCGGGGTGGCCCACCAGCGGGGCGAGCCCCATCGTCCCGATCGTCCCCTCGTCGATGTTGGCGTGTCGGTCCCGGTTGCCGCCGAGTTCGATCTTGGAGTCGTTGAGGTGGAAGCAGCGCAGTCGCGCCAGGCCGATCCGGCGGTCGACCTCCGCGACGAGCGCTTCGGCGCCATCGATCGTCGAGTAGTCGACCCCGCTCGCCCAGAGGTGCTGGGTGTCGATGCACAGCCCCAGTCGGTCGTCGCCGTTGCAGGCCTCGATGAGGAACTCGATCTCCTCGAGTGAACGGCCGACCGTTCCGCCGGCGCCCGCGGCGTTCTCGATGAGGATGGGACAGTCGGCGACACCCGGCGGCGCCGCGTCGGCCCCGTCGAGGGCTCGGGTGAGCGCGTCGGCCACCTGGCGCACGACGTCGTCGAATCCGGCGCCCAGGTGCGAGCCCACGTGCAAGACGAGTCCCCCGGCGCCCATTCCGCGCGCGACCGACAGGTTGTGGGTCAAGGTGGCGACCGACTTCTCGTAGAGTTCGAGGTCCGCGGTGGCCAGGTTGATGAGGTAGGTCGCGTGACAGAAGGTGTCCGACACGCTCGGGTGACGGGCCTGAGCCTCGCGGAAGGCCGCGAGCACCTCGGGGGCGTAGAGGCTCGGCTTCCACATCCGGGGGCTCTGGGTGAAGACCTGGATCGACGTGGCCCCGATCGCCACGCCCTCGTCGAGCGAATGGATCAGGTTGCCGCCGCCGCGGACGTGGGCGCCGATGTTCACGACTGACAACCTAGTGGGCGGCGCCACTAGCCTCTGAGGCCGATGACCGATACCTTCACCGACGCCGCCCGCCGCATCTTCGCCTCTCGCGCCCTCGCCCACGTGGCCTGCCTCGAGCCCGACGGCCACCCCAACGTGACTCCCGTCTGGGTCGAGCTCGACGGCGACGAGATCGTGATCAACACGGCCCTCGGGCGGGCCAAGGCCCGCAACCTCGCCAACGACCCCCGGGTCGCGGTCTCGATCACCGACCTCGAGGACCCCCAGGCGAGCGTCGCCGTGCGCGGCACGGTCGTCACCTTCACCACCAAGGGGGCGGACGAGGTGATCGACCGGCTCGCGAAGAAGTACCTCGGGGTCGACCGCTACCCCCACCGCGCCGAGGGCGAGGTGCGCGTCACCGTGCGGATCCGCCCCGACCGGATCGCCCGCCAGCCCGCCTAGGCCCCGTAGCGGCGCCACGCGCCCAGCGCGTCGCTCCCCGAGGCCACGAGCCCGAGGCTCTGGCCGCCCCCGACGAGCCGCCCACCCTCGTGGGCCCAGACCGTGACCGGTTCGCGCGGCGCCGGACGGTTGTAGGCGGCGTCGAGGGTGGCGACCTCGTTGGCCAGGGTCACCGGCCCGCCGCCGAGGAGAGCCTCGACGACCTCGGCGTGGGCGCGCGGGTGCTCGTCGGCCTCGATCACGACGTCGCTGAGACCGACCAGGGCGGCCAGGGTCTTCACGTCGCGCGCGGCCAGGGCGGCCGGGTAGCCCGCGGAGATGGCGAGCCACAGTCCGAGGCGGGGGTGGCGCGGCTCACCGGTGAGGGCGGCGGCGGCGACCGCGGTGTCGGCGTCGGTGCAGCGCCACACCAGCACCGCGTCGCGGCTCGCCGCGAGCGCGCGCGCGAGATCGGCCGCGCCGGTGGCGCGCGCGACGAGGTCCACCTAGGGGTGGATCTCCTCTTTGGGGAGGCGCTCGACGTTGACGTCGCGGAAGGTCAAGATCCGTACCGAGGGGACGAACCGGGCGGTGCGGTACATGTCCCAGACCCAGGCGTCGCGCAGGTTCACCTCGATCATGGCCGGGGTGGAGTCGTCGTGGACGGTGAGTTCGACCTCGTTGGCGAGGTAGAAGCGGCGGTCGGTCTCGACGGCGTAGTCGAACATGCCCGCGACGGCCTTGTACTCCTGGACGAGGCCGAGCTCGAGGGTGGCCTCGTACTCGTCGAGCTCTTCTTCGCTCACCTCTTAGGCGCGCTCGGTGACGCGCCGCTCCTTGATCTTCGCGGCCCGCCCGCGCAGCTCACGCAGGTAGTAGAGCTTGGCCCGGCGCACGTCGCCGTAGGTGTCGACCTCGATCTTGTCGATGGTCGGCGCGTGCACGGGGAAGGTCCGCTCGACCCCGACCCCGAAGCTCACCTTGCGCACGGTGAAGGTCTCGTGCAGCCCCGAGCCCTGGCGGCGCAGGACGACGCCCTGGAACACCTGGACCCGCTGGCGGTTGCCCTCGACCACCCGGACGTGCACCTTGACGGTGTCGCCGGGGCGGAAGGACGGGACGTCGTCTCGCAGCGAGTCGCGGTCGACGAGGTCGGTGGGGTTCATGGCTGTCCCTTTCGGATCTCGAGCCCTTCGAGTCTAGCGGCTCGAGGGGGCGACTCACGGGCCGGACGGGTCGGCGAACTCCTCGATGAGGCGGCGCTCCTCCGCGGTGAGGCCGCCACGGCGCTCTAAGAGGTCGGGGCGGCGCTCGAGGGTGCGCACCAGGCTCTGGGCCCGGCGCCAGCGCGCGACCCGGCCGTGGTCGCCCGAGAGCAGCACCGCCGGGGCCGCCAGGCCCTCGAAGAGCGCCGGGCGGGTGTAGTGGGGGTACTCGATGAGCCCCTCGGTGAAGGACTCCTCCTCGATCGAGGCCTCGTTGCCGAGTGCCCCGGGCAGCAGGCGCACCACGGCCTCGATCACCACCAGGGCCGCGAGCTCGCCACCGGCGAGCACCACGTCGCCCACCGAGAGCTCCTCGTCGCACACCAGGTCGATCGCCCGCTGGTCGATGCCCTCGTAGCGCCCGCACACCAGGGTGAGCCCGCTCGTGGCGGCGAGCGCGCGGGCCCGCGCCTGGTCGAAGGGGCGCCCGGCCGGGGTGAGCGCGATCACGGGACGCGCGAGGTCGGCGGTCGCGCGCACGGTGCGCACGATCGGCTCGGCGCGCATGACCATGCCGGCCCCGCCGCCCAAGGGCGCGTCGTCGACGCTGCGGTGGACGTCGTCGGTCTTCTCGCGCGGGTCCAGGGTGCGCAGGCGCCACACCCCGGCCTCGCGGGCCCGACCGAGCACCGAGGTGGCGCAGTAGTCCTCGACCGCCCCGGGGAAGAGGGTGATGACGTCGACGGCGAAGGTCACTCGAAGAGCCCCTCGGGCGCCTCGACGGTGACGCGCTCGTTGGCCGTAACCGCGCGCACGAACGCCAGCGGCACCAGGGCCCCGGTGTCGAGGACCAAGAGGTCGCTCGCCGGGTTGGCCTCGACCGCGACGACCCGGCCGCGCACGACCCCGCGCTCGACGACCTCAGCGCCGAAGAGCTGGTCGACCCAGATCACCGAGGGGTCCTCGAGACGCTCGGCGCTCAGCACCACCCCGCGCAGCGCCTCGGCGCCGGCGCGGTCACCGACCCCCTCGAAGCGCACCAGCCAGCGCTCCTGATGGCGCGCGGCGCTCACCACGCGCAACTCGCCGCGGGGACTGGAGAGCACGCTCCCGGGCGCGAGGCGTTCGGTGCGGTCGCTCCAGAGCTCCACCACGACCTCGCCGCGCAGCCCGTGGGCCCGCACGACCCGCCCGACCTCGAGCGTGGACCGCTCGGTCACGCTCAGTCGACGATGTCGACGCTCGTCGTGACGCCGTCGCGCGCCCCGGCGGCCGCGACCAGTGAGCGCAGGGCCTGGGCGGTCCGGCCCCGTCGGCCGATCACCCGACCCATGTCGTCGGGCCCGACGCGCAGCGACAGCACGACCGTGCGGCCCTTGCGCTCGGTCTCGACCGAGACGGCGTCGGGCTCGTCGGCCAGGGTGCGCGCGACGTACTCGAGCACGCCGGCGGCCGTGGGGGCGAGCGCCTCGTCGAGGGTGTTGACGTCGCCCTCGACGTAGCCGTCGACCGGCTCGCTCACGAGCCCGCCTTGGCGGCCTCGAAGGCCTCCAGGGCGCCCGAGGCCTTGAGCAGGCGGGCGACCCGCTCGGTCGGCTGGGCGCCGTTCTTCAGCCAGGCCACGACCTTGTCATTGTCGATGGTGACGACGGTCTC
>JAKABC010000004.1 GCA_021802025.1 Actinomycetes bacterium | reverse complement strand
CCGCGCCCGTGCGCGGCGCGCCCGCCCCGGCCCCGACCGAGGTGGCCTCCATGATCGCCCTGGCCCAGCGCTTCATCGAGCAGGCCCAGGCCGAGGCCGAGGAGAAGGCGCGCGAGCTCACCGCCCAGGCCCAAGAGCGCGCCCGCGAGATCGTCGCCGAGGCGCGCAGCCGCGCCGAGGACGAGGTCAACCGGCTCAACGGGCTCAAGCAGCGCCTGGGCGAGGACGTGGAGCGGCTGCGCCGCCAGCTCGACGAGCAGCGCACGCGCATCTCGGGCGTGCTCAGTGAGTTCACCCACTGGGTCGAGGCGACCTTCAGCGCCGACGCGGCCCCGGCGCCGGCGCCGGTGCGCGCCGTCCCGACCCCCGCCCCGGCGCGCGAGCCGTCGGTCGCACCCGTGACCGAGGTCGTCCCCTCGGTGCCTAGCCGCCCGGTGCCCCCGCGCCCCAGCCAGACGCCGCCCCCGGCCCCCGCACCGTCGGGTCACACCCCCACCATCGGCCAGATGCTGCGCATGGACCAGGGGCGCGACGAGGCGTAGCCCTCGCCGGCGGCTGGTAGGGTCTCCGCTCACCCGTCACGGTAGAGGAGTGGAGATGGCCGCGAGCGCGAAGACCACGTCCAAGGCAGCGTCGAAGAAGGTTCCGGCGAAGAAGGCGGCCAAGGCCCCCGCGAAGGCGGCGGCGAAGAAGTCCGCGAAGGCCCCCGCCAAGAACCCCGCTAAGTCCTCCGCTAAGACCCCCGCCAAGACCCCCGCGACGAAGTCGGCCGCCCAGAGAGAGCGCGAGGCCAAGGCCAAGGCCGCCGCCGCCGCCAAGGCGAAGGCCGCCAAGGAGCGCGAGGCCAGGGCCCGCGCCGCCGAGAAGGAGCGCGAGGCCAAGGCTAAGGCCGCCGCCGCCGCCAAGGCCGCCAAGGAGCGCGAGGCCAGGGCCCGCGCCGCCGAGAAGGAGCGCGAGGCCAAGGCCAAGGCCGCCGCCGCCGCCAAGGCCAAGGCCGCCAAGGAGCGCGAGGCCAAGGCTCGCGCCGCCCAGAGGGAGCGTGAGGCCAAGGCCAAGGCCGCCGCCCGGGCCCGCGAGCTCGAGCGCAAGGCCCGCGAGAAGGCGGCCGTCGAGGCCAAGCGCCAGCGCGAGATCGAGGCGAAGAAGAAGGCCGTCGAGGCCGAGCGCCTGCGCAAGTTGCGCGAGATCGAACGGCGCGAGACCGACGAGCGCAAGCGCCAGGAGCGCCGCGAGGCCGAAGAGCGCAAGCGCCAAGAGGCCCTGGAGCGCAAGATGCACTCCAAGCCCTACGCCGAGGACCTGGCCTTCCTCGAGGAGCTGCGCGGGTTGCTCGAAGAGACCCGGGCCTCGACGATGCACCAGATCGACATCGCCGAGAGCGAGGCGAACGAGATGCTGGTCGACCGTGAGCGGCTCGAGTACGACGACGAGGACGGCACGGGGGCGGCGTCGGACATCCAGCGCGACCAGCTCAAGGAGTTCGCGACGACCCTGCGCACCAAGGTCGACGAGATCGACGTCGCCCTCGCCCGGGTGGCCGACGGCAGTTACGGGCGCTGCGACGGCTGCTACGAGCCGATCGGACAGGCCCGCCTGCGCGCGCAGCTGCCGGTGTTCACCTGCGTCTCGTGCCGCGCCGCCGTCTAGGGGCCCACGGCACGATCAACCTCGGGGTCGTCGCGGTGGCCCTCGGCGTGACCGCACTGGATGCGCTGACCAAGGCGTGGGCCCGCCACGCCCTGGCGCACCACGCCGTGCACGTCGTCGGACCGGTCTGGCTGCGCCTGCACTACAACACGGGGGTGTCGTTCTCGGTGGCCAGCTCGGGACCTCTCCTGGTGAGCGTGGTCACCGCGGTCGTCGCGGTGGCGGTGGTGGTGGTGGGCTTGCGGGCGCGCCGGGGGTGGCCCACCGTGGGCTTCGGGCTGCTCATCGGTGGCGGGGTGGCCAACCTCCTCGACCGGCTCGCCGCCACGCCCCACGCGGTGACCGACTTCGTCGCGGTGGCGAGCTTCCCGGTCTTCAACCTGGCCGACGCGGCGATCACCGTCGGCTTTCTCGTGCTCGCGATCGTGGCCCTGCGCGGCGGGACGCTGGCGGCGCGATGACCGAGCGTCTCGACCTATGCGTGCCCGACGGACTGGGCGGGGAGCGGATCGACCGGGCGCTCGCGACCCTGGCCGCGCGTTCCCGGGCCGAGGTGCGCGCGCTGCTCGACGCGGGCGGCGTGCGCCTAGACGGAACGACGGTGACCCGTGGCGCGACCCCGGTCGCCCCCGGCCAGCGCCTGGAGGCCGACCTGCCGGCGCGCGACGACGGCACGGTCACGCCCGAGCCCGCGGTCGCCATTACCGTCGTGCTCGAAGACGCCGACTTCGTCGTCGTCGACAAGGCGCCCGAGCTCGTCGTGCACCCCGGCGCCGGCCAGCGCACGGGCACGCTGGTCGCGGGACTGCTGGCGCGCTACCCCGAGATCGCGACGCTCGCCCCCCTGGGCGAGGCGCAGCGCCCCGGCATCGTCCACCGTCTCGACAAGGGCACGTCGGGGCTGCTGGTCGTGGCCCGCAGCGCCCCGGGCCTCGCGTCGCTGCGCGCCCAGATGGCCCGCCGCGAGGTCGCCCGCACCTACACGGCCTTCGTGCAAGGTCACCCGCGCGAGGATCGCGGGGTCGTGGACGCCCCCATCGGGCGCTCGGCCCGCCAGCCGACGGCGATGGCGGTGCGCGGGGACGGCCGGCCGGCGCGCACGCGCTATCGCGTGCGCGCGCGCTATTTCGAGCCCTACCTCGTGAGCGAGCTGGAGGTGGAGCTCGAGACGGGGCGGACCCACCAGATCCGGGTCCACCTCGCCTCGATCGGTCACCCGGTGGTGAACGACGCGCGCTACGGTCACCGACGCGACGAGCGTCTCGCCGAGGGTCGCGTGGCCCTGCACGCGAGCGCGCTGTCCTTCGCCCATCCGCGCACCGGCGAGACGGTGCGGGTCACCCGTGGGCTCCCCGCGGACCTCGCGGCGCTGGGTGGGGGGGCGTCGGGTTAGGCGACCTCGTGGGCGGCGACGACCGTGGCGTCCTGGCGCAACAGGGCCAGGGCCTCGTCCTCGGCGCGACGAACCCGGCGAACGCCGATGTCCATCTTGGCCGCGGTCGCCTGGAGCGACAGCGGCGTGGCGCCGTTGAGCCCGAAGCGCAGCGTGAGCACCTCGCGCTGCAGGTCGCTCAGCTGGTCGAGGGCCCCGTGGATCTGGTCGTTGATCATCGAGGTCTCGATGCCGCCGACCCAGTCGTCCTGGCTCGGGGCGACGAGGTCGCCCAGGGTCGTCGCCGAGTCGGCCGAGGCCGGCTGGTCGAGGCTGGCCGTCACCCCGGCGAGGCCCTTGAGGTTGTCACGCTCGGCCTTGGACATGCCGGTGGCCTCGGTGAGCTCGTCGTCGGTCGGCCGGCGCCCGAAGATTGAGGTGAGCTCGGCTGTGGTCGCCTCGAGCCGCTGGAGCTGCTCGCCGACCTCGAGGGGGATGCGGATGGTGCGACCGTGCTGCTGGACCGCGCGCTGGAGGGCCTGGCGGATCCACCAGGTCGCGTAGGTGGAGAACTTGAAGCCGCGCTCCCAGTCGAACTTCTCGACGGCGCGCAGCAGGCCGAAGACGCCCTCTTGGACGAGGTCGACCATCTCGACGCCCCGGTCCTGGTAGCGCCGGGCCCAGTGCAGGACGAGGCGCAGGTTGGCCGCGACCATCTGCTTCTTGGCCTCCTCGTCACCGGCGGTGACGCGTTTGGCCAGCTCGACCTGCTCGTCGTAGTTGGGCATGGGGTAGCGATCGAGGTCGCGCATCAAGAGGCCGAGCATGTCGGTGGTGTTGACAGCCGAGCGGCGGGGGGTGGTGCTCACGGCGACTCCTTGTCTAAGGGGGGCCAATAGTCTCGCGTCTCACGGATTTATTTCTCCTATGAGCGCAGTAATAATGTACCACGGGCCCGGGCCCGGCCGCAAGGATCAGGCGCTGTGGGTGCGCGCCACGGGCCGGGTGCCCCGGGCCTGGTCGACCATGTCGGCCAGGGTGTAGCTGGCCAGGTGCTCGCGCATGTGGCTGCCCACGTCGGCCCAGACCTCGAGCAGGACGCACTGTCCCTCGTGGTCACAGGCCCCGTTGCGGTGGGGCTCACCGAAGTCGCCGGCGTTGATCGGCCCGTCGACGGCCGCGACGATCTCGGCCAGGGTGACCGCGTGGGCCGGGCGCGCGAGGACGTAGCCCCCGCCCACGCCACGCTTGGAGCGCACCAGCCCGGCGCCCTTAAGGCTCAGCAGGATCTGCTCGAGGTAGGGCTGGGGCAGCCCGGTGCGCTCGGCGAGGTCCCGGACCGAGGTCGGCGAGCCGTCGTCGCGCAGGGCCAGGCTCAAAAGGGCCCGACTGGCGTAGTCGCCGCGGGTAGAGACCCTCACGACCCCATGCTACCGGGGTCCCGGTGGGTGCCGGGGGTGTGCGAAGGTCCCGAACTCTGGCACACTGGCCCGGTGAGCGACGCCGACACCCCCCAGACCCCCCCGAGCGAGCCGGTCGGACCCGACGCGGTCCTGCCCCCGGGCGAGGAGCCCGAGACCCCCGAGGAGGGTGGGGCCACCGACTACATCAGCCAACCGGCCAAGGTGATGCGCATCGGCTCGATGGTCAAGACCCTCCTCGACGAGGCGCGCGCCGCCCCACTCGACGAGGCCGGTCGGACCCGGCTGCGCGAGATCTACCAGACCTCGGTCGACGAGCTCTCCGAGGCGCTCTCACCCGACCTGCGCAGCGAGCTCGCGCGTATGACCCTGCCCTTCGCCGCCGAGGTCCCCTCCGAGAGCGAGTTGCGCGTCGCCCAGGCCCAGCTGGTCGGGTGGCTCGAGGGGCTCTTCCACGGCATCCAGGCCTCCCTGTTCGCCCAGCAGGCGGCCGCCGCGGCCCAGCTCGAGAAGATGCGCGATCGCTCCCTCCCGCCGGGCTCCGACGCCCGTGCGGGGACCTACCTGTAGGGGGCTAACCTTCGAAATTCCATCGGTGTAGTTTGCGCAGGAGAGGAGGTCGCCGGTGCCCGACGGGTTCGTCCACCTGCACAACCACACCGAGTACTCGATGCTCGACGGTGCGGCGCGCATCGAGGACCTCGTGCTCGCGGCCAAGGCCGACGGCCAGCGCGCCCTGGCGATCACCGACCACGGCAACCTCTACGGGGTCATCGACTTCTACGAGACGTGCCGCAAGCACGGGGTCACCCCGGTGCTCGGCCTCGAGGCGTACATGGCGGCGACGAGCCGCTTCGACCGACCGGCGCGTCGCGGGCGCATCGACGACACCGGCGGCGAGACCGAGGGCGGCCAGAAGCTCTACCACCACCTGACCCTGCTCGCGATGACCAACGAGGGTTACCGGAACCTGCGCGAGCTCTCGTCGCTGGCCTTCCTCGAGGGCTACTACTACAAGCCCCGCGTCGACTGGGAGCTGCTCGAGCGCCACGCCGCAGGGCTGGTGGCGACCTCGGGCTGCCTGGGCGGGGTCGTCCTGCAGGCCCTGCTCCACGATGACTACGCGCGGGCCCGCGAGCTGGGCGGTCGGCTCCAGGCGATCTTCGGGCGGGAGAACTTCTTCATCGAGCTCCAGGACCACGGACAGCCCGAGCAGCGCCGCACCAACCCGCGACTCCTCGAGCTCGCCGCCGACCTCGGCGCCCCGCTGCTCGCCACCAACGACCTGCACTACGTACGAGAGAGCGACGCCGAGATGCACGACGCGCTGCTGTGCATCGGCACGGGTGCGCGGGTCTCGGACCCGGACCGCTTCCGGTTCCAGAGCGACCAGCACTACCTCAAGACCGCCGCGGAGATGCGCCACCTCTTCCGCGATGTGCCCGAGGCCTGTGACAACACGCTGCTCGTCGCCGAGCGCGCCGCGGTCACGATCGACTTCGACAACGACGCGCTGCCGGAGTTCCCGCTGCCCGTGGGCTACCGCGACCTCGCCCACCAAGATGGCGCCGCGCGCTACCTGCGGGACCTGGCCTACCAGGGGGCCCAGGAACGCTACGGCCACGACCTCGCCGACGCGGTGCGCGAGCGACTGGACTACGAGCTCGCGGTGATCTCGGAGATGGGCTTCGCCGACTACTTCCTCGTCGTCTGGGACCTCATCCGCCACGCCCACGAGCGCCGGATCCGCGTCGGTCCCGGCCGGGGCTCGGCCGCGGGGTGCTGCGTCGCGTACTGCCTGCGCATCGTCGACATCGATCCCATCGCCAACGGATTGATCTTCGAGCGCTTCTTGAACCCCGGGCGCAAGCAGATGCCCGACATCGACATGGACTTCGACGAGCGTTTCCGCGGGGACATGATCCGCTACGCCGCCGAGCGTTACGGCTCCGACCACGTGGCCCAGATCGTCACCTTCTCCACGATCAAGGCGCGCGCCGCGGTGCGCGACGCCGCGCGCGTGCTCGGCTACCCACCCCAGCTCGGCGACAAGATCGCTAAGGCCATGCCCCCGCTCGTCATGGGCCAGGACCTCCCGCTCGAGGCGTGCTTCACCCCGACGCCGGGCTACGAGGGTCGCTACGCCGAGGCGGTCGAGCTGCGCGCCCTCTACGCCAGCGACCCCGAGGTCCGCCACGTGGTCGACGTCGCCAAGGGCTTCGTCGACAAGCGACGCCAGGACGGGATCCACGCGGCGGCGGTCGTGATCACGAAGGAGCCGGTGCTCGCCTACGTGCCGGTCCAGCGCAAGAGCGGCCCCAACGGGTCGGGTGACGACGCGCCGATTGTCACCCAGTACGAGGCCACGGCCATCGAGAAGCTCGGGCTGTTGAAGATGGACTTCCTCGGCCTGCGCAACCTGGCCATCATCGAGCGCACGCTCGATCACATCGAGCGCCGCCACGGCGAGCGGGTCGACATCGACCGGGTGGCGCTCGACGACCCGGCCGTCTTCGAGATGCTGCGCCAGGGGAACTCGATCGGCATCTTCCAGCTCGAGGGCGACAAGATGCGCCAGCTCATGCGCCGACTGGCGCCGACGTCCTTTGACGACATCGCCGCCTTGAACGCGCTCTACCGGCCGGGTCCGCTCAGTGAGAACGTCCACAACGACTACGCCGACCGCAAGAACGGTCGCCAGCCGGTGGCCTACGACCACCCCGACCTCGAGGCGATCCTGGGCGAGACCTACGGGCTCATGATCTACCAAGAGGACATCATGCGCGTGGCCACGACGGTGGCCGGCTTCTCGATGACCGAGGCCGACGACCTGCGCAAGGCCTGCTCGAAGAAGATCAAGGAGATGATCCAGGCCCAGCGGGCCAAGTTCGAAGCGGGCGCCGAGCGCCAGGGCTACGGCGAGGCGCTGGGCAAGGCCATCTTCGACAAGATCGAGCCCTTCGCCGACTACGCCTTCAACAAGAGCCACGCCTACGGCTACGCCCTGGTGGGCTACCAGAACGCCTGGCTGAAGGCCCACTACCCGGTCGAGTACATGGCGGCCCTGTTGACCTCGTTCCGCGAGGACAAGGACAAGTCCGCGCTCTACCTCAACGAGGCCCGCCAGATGGGGATCACCGTGGGCGTGCCCGACGTCAACGCCTCCTTCGCCGACTACACGCCCTCCCCGAGCGAGGAGCGGACGATCCTGTTCGGGATGGCCGCGGTGCGCAACGTCGGCGAGGGGCTGGTGGAGCGGATCGTCCACGAGCGCGAGGCCCACGGCCCCTTCACCTCGGTCTACGACTTCGTGCGCCGCGTCGACCCGGTGGTGCTGAACCGGCGCACCCTGGAGTCTCTCGTCAAGGCCGGGGCGTTCGACTCCCTCGGGGTGAGCCGTCGGGGCCTGCTGCTCGCCATCGACGAGATCGTGGAGTTGACCCTCGCGCGGCGCAAGGACCTCTCGCTCGGGATCACCACGCTCTTCGCCTCGCTCGGGGTGGAGGGCGGCGACGACTGGGAGGGGACCGAGGTGCCGATCCCGACCGAGGAGTTCGACACCCCCGTCAAGCTCGACTTCGAGCGCGAGATGCTCGGCACCTACGTCTCGGATCACCCGCTCTACGGGGTCCAGGCGGCGCTGGCCCAGCGCACGGACGGCTCGATCACCGAGATCCGCGAACGGGCCGAGGAGATCGCGCGCGCCGGACGACCGGTCACCGTGGGCGGACTGCTGAGCGAGGTCCAGCTCCGACAGACCAAGGCGGGGCGCACCTACGCGCGGGTGGTGGTCGAGGACCTCGGCGGCTCGCTCGAGGTGAACTTCTCGGCGGCGACCTTCGAGCGCTTCAGCGGCTACCTCGTCAAGGACAACGTCGTGCTGGTGCGGGTGCGGCCGAACGAGGGTGACGAGGACCTGCGCTTCAGCGCCGTCGACGTCGAGGCCTTCGCCCGACCGGCCGGGACCGACGAGCTGCGCCTCTGCCTGCGGCCCGAGGACCTCACCGCCCACTCGATCGCGACGCTGCGCGAGATCCTCGCGCGCTACCCCGGCCCGAGCCCGGTCGTCGTCGACACCGGCGCGGCGGGCAAGGTGTTCCGGCTCGGGCCGGACTACACGGTGGACATCGCCGGGGTGGTGGCCGAGCTGCGCAGCGAGTTCGGCCGGCGGGTCATCTCGGCCTAGTCAGGGCCGCGCCCCCGACGCCCGGGCCTCGCCCCAGGTGTAGTAGAGGGCCGGACGGGCGCCGGCGACCTGGACGATGAGCTCGCTGAAGGAGGAGTAGCCCGCGCCCGCGCCGCCCGCGACGTAGCCCGCGCCCATCACGTAGGCGCAGCCCCCCTGGAGGCAGGGCTCGCGCGCCGTGTCGATGAGGATGTTGTCGCGGTGGCCCCAGCACCCCGGGGCGCCGGCCGCGGTGCAGTCGGCGTTGCGCGTGGCCGCCCCGGCCCAGCCGTCGAGGTACATCCAGCTGTAGTTGGCGTCGAGCGCGTTGTCCCCGCCGGCCCAGTTCGCGGCGAAGGCGCCGGTGGCCCCGGCGACCGGGGCGCTCAACACGGGGTCCGCGTCGTGGGCCGCCCCGACCTGCGCCTCGACGTCGAGCGCGCGGCTGAGCCCGAGGATCGGCGCCTCGCCGCGACTGACCCGCTCGAGGTCGGCCAGCACGAAGAGCTGCTCGGCGACGCTGAGCCGGGCCCAGTTCCGCGGCAGGCGCAGCGCCGAGAGGTGCTCGAGGGCGCGGGCGTGATCGGTCGCGGCCACTTCGGCGGCCACGCAGGCGCTCGTCGTGGCGGCGAGGGAGAGGGTCGTGCCCCGCCAGGTCCAGCACGGCGGCAGGACCTGGCCCAGCGTGTAGGAGACCCCCGCGTCCAGGGAGTACGCCGGGTCGGCGGGCACGTCGCGAGCCGGGTTGCGCGGGGGCACGAGGCCGGCGCCGCCGGCGCCCGCCGCCCCGAGGGCGCCGAGGGCCGCGACGAGGCTCACACCCACGACCGCGAGCGCGACGCGACGACCCATTCCAGCCCCTCTCTCGGTCGGCCGAGCGTACCCGCCGGTGGCGGGACCCGGTGAAACCCAGCCGGTGACCGGCGCACCGATCGCCGGGAACCCGGGTCACGGACCTCCCGTAGAATGGTCACCATGGCGATGACGGTGACGACCAAGGACACCACGGCCCTGAGCGACGCCGAGTTGGCCGAGATGGCCGACCTCTGCGTCGATCGGGAGCCCAACTTCGACATCGGGTTCCTCTCCAAGCAGCGTGAGGAGTGGGTCCTCGTGACCTACGCCAAGGAGGGATCACGGCTGCGGGGGTACTCGTTCTGCTCCCTCGAGCGCATCGGCGGCACGCCGGCGCTGCTCGTGGGGCTTCTGCTCGTCGATCGCAACGCCAAGTCGGACCAGACCCTGCGGGCCATCTTGCACGACCAGTTCCGACGGGCCCTACTGGCCTTCCCCGACGAGGACGTGCTGCTCGGGACCCGGCTCACCTCCCCCGACGGCTACCGGGCCTTTTTGGGGCTCGAGGACGTCGTGCCGCGCGTCGGGTACCGGCCGACCGGCGAGGACCGCGCGTGGGGCCGACGCCTGGCCAAGCGCTTCGGCGCCGAGAAGGCGATCGACGACAAGACCTTCGTCATGACGACGGCGCCCGGCCCGGTCGGCGGGCTCGACTACGTGGCGGCCAAGGGACCGGTGCCCGACGGCGTGGAGGCCCTCTTCACGGGCGTCGACCCGACCTCGGGCCAGCGCCTCGTGGTCTTCGGCTGGGCCATGGCCGAGGCGCTCGCCTCGGGCAAGCTGCCCCGCTAGCTCACCCCCGGGGCAGCAGCCCCGTGCAGCTCTTGTAGCAGTGGCCCTCGACCGGGGCCGACAAGGTCGTGAGCACGTAGGTCGGGCGAAAGCCGAGGGCCGTGGCGAGCTCCTTGCCCGAGAGGGTGGTGCGCCGGGTGGACTCGATGGTGCGAATCGCGTGGGCGTCCTCGCACAGCAGCCAGATGTCGTCGCCGAACCACCCGAAGCGCACCCAGGTCGAGCCGTCGTCGGGTCGTCGCAGCAGCTGGGGTCCGCGGTCGGGGGCGACCAGCGCGACGCTCGGGCGCTCCCCGCGGAACTCCCAGTAGGGGGCGCTCGGTCCGCGAAAGCCAAAGAGCGGGCCGTCGGCGGGGGTGACCAGCCGCTCGAGCCACAGCCGCACCCGACGGCCCCGGTAGGTGCCCAGGCGCCTCGGGAGTTCGGCGAGGGTGACACTCTCGGGCTGGGCGAGGTCGTCGCGCTCGAGGTCCTCGGCGAGCACCGCCTCGACCACGTCGAACAGGGCGAGGTCCGTCTCCTCGCCGGCCGGCCACGGGACGCGCCAGCGCACCAGCGCCTGGCTCGAAAGGTCGATGACGGTGGTGGACTCGTTCGTCGAGCCCAGCACGAGGCCGTGGACGGTCGAGCCCCCCACCAGGGTCACCGCGTCGCGCTGGGGCATGTGGGCTATGAGGTGGCGCGTGGCGCGCACCGCCGGATCGCGGGTGATCAGCGCCACGCGAGAGCCTCGTCGAGGGCCGCGTCGAGGGCGGTTTCATCGCTGACCGGGGCGCCGCACACCCCGGCGCGACAGACGTAGGCGAGTCCCGCGCGACGTCCGGCGAGCAGGGGGGACCCGCCCTCACCGGTGATGACGACGGTGCGCGGCACGACCCTCGATCGTAGGTGACGGGCGAGGGGACCCTCGGCGCCGGGCACGGCGACCTCGACGCCCTGGAGGGCGAAGCCGGCCGCCTCGACGAGGTCGGGCACGGCCAGGGGGTGTTCGAAGAGCGCGGCGCCCAGGGCCACCAGACGCTGGGCGACCACGAGCCGGTCGGGGTCGGCGTCGACGAGGGCGAGCCGGGCGAGGGCCCGGGTCGCGAGCGCGTGGGCCGAGGGGGTCGCTCCGTCCAGGATGTCCTTGGGCCGGGTGACCAGGTCGAGGGTCTCGCGGTCGGGGGTGGCCACGCCGTCACCCACGTCGGGGGCGAGCGCGTGGGGTCGGGACCCCTCCCAGTGCCGCTCGAGGAGGGTCTCGGCGAGCGCGCGCGCCCGGTCGCGCCAGCGGTCGTCTCCGGTCGCGACGAAGGCGTCGAGGTGCGCGTCGGCGAGCGCCGCGAGATCGGCCGCCGTCGCCGCGACGCGACGGTGCTGGGTGCGCCACCAGCGGTCCCCGCCGTGGTGGGTCGCCTCGAGCCCGTCGAGCAGGCCGAGCGCGCGCGTGAGGTACGGCTCGGACCCGGCCGCGAGGAGGGCCTGGGCGAGGTAGGCGTTCCACTCGAGCACGACCTTGTCGTCGCGCGCGGGCTGGACCCGACGCCCTCGAACCTCGGCGAGGCGCGAGAGCGCCCCGCAGAGATGAGGCGGGGTCGCGAAGGGCTCCCCCTCGGCCAGGCGGGGCACGCTGCGCCCCTCGAGGTCGCCGGCGGCGGTGATCGTGTAGCGCCGCAGCACCGCCTCGACGAGGGCGGCGGACTCGCCCGCCAGGGCGTCGCGCACCTCCTCGGGGGTCCAGGTCACGTGGCCCCCCTCCGCGCCGCCGGCGTCGGCGTCGAGCGCGGCGGCGTAGCCCGAGGGCGTGCGCAGGGCCCGTTCGACGAAGTCGAGGGTCGCGAGGCCGACCTCTCGCCACGACGCGCGCCCCACGACGCGGGCGGCCTCGAGGTAGCAGCGCGCGAGCAGCGCCTGATCGCTCAGCATCTTCTCGAAGTGGGGCACGCGCCAGGTGGCGTCGACGCTGTAGCGCGCGAAGCCCCCGTCGAGGTGGTCGTAGAGTCCGCGGCGGGCCATCGCCTCGAGCGCGTCGCTGAGGGCGACACGGGAGGGACCGTCGTCGAACTCGAAGAGGGCGCGCAGGTAGCTGGGTCGGGGGAAGCGCGGCGCCGGCCCGAAGCCGCCGTCGGCGTCGGCGCGCTCGACGAGGGCGTCACGAAGCCTCCGGCGCACCCCGGCGAGGTCGAGCGGGCGCGACGCGGGCGCGAGGTGGTCGGTCAGGCGCACCTCGCGCTCGAGGGCGTCGGCGAGCTCGGCGGCCTGGGCCTCGACGAGGGGGCGCTGCTCGCCCCACGCGTCGGCGACGGCCGCGAGGAGTCGGGGGAAGCCGACCAAGCCCGCGCGGTCGCGCGGCGGATAGTAGGTGCCGGCGAGGAACGGACGCCCGTCGGGCAGGGTGAAGACCGACATGGGCCAACCCCCGTGGCCGCTCGAGAGCTGGACGGCGGCCATGTAGAGGGCGTCGACGTCGGGTCTCTCCTCGCGGTCGACCTTGATCGGGACGAAGCGCTCGTTGAGGACGCGCGCCACCTCGGGATCCTCGAAGGACTCGTGGGCCATCACGTGGCACCAGTGGCAGGCCGCGTAGCCCACCGAGAGGAAGACGGGCCGGTCGAGGCGCCGGGCCTCGGCCAGGGCGTCCTCACCCCAGGCCCACCACGCGACCGGGTTGTCGAGGTGCTGGCGCAGGTAGAGCGAACCCAGGGCGACCGGGTCGTCGCGCAGCCGCGGGCTCACCGGTCGGCCCGCCAGGTCTCGGCGCGCTGGGCGAGGACGACTTCGCTCGTCCACTCGCCCTTGACGAACTCGTTCTCGACGAAGTGGGCCTCGCGGCGCAGCCCGGCGCGCTCGAGGGAGCGGATCGAGGCCTCATTGCGCGCGTCGCAGCGCCCGACCACCCGGTGCAGGTCGAGCTCGTCGAAGGCGACCCCGAGCAGGACGCCGTACACCTCGGTGGCGTACCCGCGACCCTGGTGCGCGGGCAGCAGGCTGCCGCCCATCTCGCCCTGGCGGTGCGTCGGGTCCCACCACAGGACGAAGTCGCCGACCATCTCGTCGCTGTCGCGCAGGGCGACGCACAGGTCTATCCGCGGCGCGTCGGGGTCGCGCGCGAGCCGTTCGTCGAGGAGGGTGCGGGCCGCCTCGGCCGTGCGGGGCTCGCTGTAGAGGTACCGATTCACCGACGGGTCGGCCACGAGCTCACTGAGCCGGTCGAGGTCGCGCTCGGCGAAGGGGCGCAGGCGCAGCCGCCCGGTCTCGCGCGCGGGGTCGAGGCGGGCCACCGCACCGTTCTAGCGCCGGGGCGTCGACGCAATAGCGTGGGCTCGACCAGGAGGCCGGATGACCAAAGCCGTTCGCTGGGGCGTCGTGGGCACCGGGCGCATCGCCCAGACCTTCGCGAGTGACCTCGCCCCCCTCGCCGAGGGCGAAGTCGTCGCGGTGGGCTCGCGCACGGCCGAGGCGGCCGAAGCGTTCGCCGCGCGCTTCTCGCTCGCGCGGGCCCACGCCAGCTACGAGGCGCTGTGCGAGGATCCCGGGGTGGACTGCGTGTACGTGGCCACGCCCCACCCCTTCCACCGCGACCACGCCCTGCTCGCCCTCTCGCGGGGCAAGCCCGTCCTCGTCGAGAAGGCCTTCACCATGACCGCCGGCGAGGCCCGCGACGTCGTCGCGGCGGCGCGCCGCGCCGGCCTGTTCGCGATGGAGGCGATGTGGACGCGGTTCCTGCCCCACGTGGTGGCGCTGCGCGAGCGCGTGGCGGCCGGGGTGCTCGGTGAGATCGTGCTCGTCACGGCCGACCACGGCAAGTGGTTCGCGCGCGAGGCGACCTCGCGGCTCTTCGCGCCCGAGCTCGGCGGGGGAGCCCTGCTCGACCTCGGGGTCTACCCGGTCTCGTTCGCCTCGATGCTGCTGGGGCCGCCCTCGAGCGTGCGCTCGATGGTGACAGCGGCCTTCACCGGGGTCGACGCCACGACCTCGATCCTGCTCGGCCACCCCTCGGGGGCCCAGGCCGTGCTCGCCTGCACCTCGTCGGCGCGCAGCGCGACGCGCGCGAGCGTGGTCGGCACCGAGGCGCGCCTCGAGATCGAGGGGGACTTCTACGCTCCGAGCACCTTCTCGATCCTGGCGCGCGACGGCACGTTGGTCGAGCGCGTCGAGGGCCCCGTGGTCGGTCGGGGCTTGCAGTTCCAGGCGATCGAGGTGGCCCGCTGCCTCGAGGCCGGCCTCACCGAGAGCCCGACGATGCCCCTCGACGAGACGGTCTCGATCATGGCGACCATGGACCGGGTCCTCGCCGGCGCGGACTCGGGCTGAGTCGACCCCGACGACCCGCGCGGGGTGGGCCATCTGCTACGGTTCACGACCGACCGCCTCTGGGCGTTCACGCAGTAGTCACAGTTACGGCACCAACGGCGGTGCCAACCAAAGGGTTGGGGAGATTATGAAATTCACAAAGGGTAGGGCCCTCGCGGCCGTCACTCTGGCGGGCACCTTCGTTGCCCTGGCCATCCCGAGCGTGGGGTCGGCTGGGGGGACCGTGTCCGCCGCGTCGTTCAACTCGAACTACACGACGATGGCGAACCTCAAGGCCATCACCGCGGCCGGTTCGGGTGGCATCGGCGTCATCCTGCCGGACGAGGTCTCGTCGAACCGGTACGTCGACTTCGACGCGCCGAACCTGACGACGGCCCTGACCGACGCGGGGCTGCCGGCGAGCGACCTCAACGTGCAGAACGCGCTAGGGGTCGACGCCAACGAGATCAGCATCGCCCAGGGCGACATCGCCGCGGGTGACAAGGTGCTCATCATGGACCCGCTGGACTCGACGACCGGGGTGACGATCGAGAAGGACGCGGCCAAGGCCGGGGTCCAGGTCATCGACTACGACCGCCTCACGGTGGGCGGGTCGGCCCCGTACTACGTCAGCTTCAACAACGTCGCGGTGGGTCAGCTCATCGGGCGCGGCGAGCTCGCGTGCATCAAGGCCTACAAGATCAAGAAGCCACTCGTCTACGTCATGAACGGCAGCACCACGACCGACAACAACGCGGTGCTCTTCGCCCAGGGCTACGACTCGGTGCTGAACAAGGCCGGCTTCAAGGCCAGCGTGGGTGGTAAGGGCAACGCCAAGACGATCAACGAGACCGGCACCGGCACCTGGACGCCGTCGCAGGCGCTGACCGACTTCCAGGGCGCGTACTCGCAGAACCCGAAGATCAACGCGGTCGTCACGCCGAACGACGAGAACGCCGCGCCGATCATCGCCTACCTGCAGAAGAAGGGCCTCAAGCCCTACACGATGCCCTTCACCGGTCAGGACGCGACGCTCACGGGTTTCCAGAACATCATCTCGGGCTACCAGTGCGGCACCGTCTACAAGCCGATCTGGAAGGAGGCCCAGGCGGCCGCGGCCATCGCGCTGTACCTGCGCGCCGGCAAGACCCCGCCGAGCACGCTGGTGAACGGCACGACCAAGGACCCCTCCACGGGTCGCGAGGTCCCCTCGGTCCTCTTGACGGCCACCTGGGTCACCCCCAAGCTCATCGAGTCGACGGTGATCCACGACGGGGTCATCAACGCGGTGGCGCTGTGCACCAAGGTGCGTCCGGCGGTCGCGGGTGACAAGAAGATCCCGACGTACGCCCAGGACTGCAAGAAGTACGGCATCCACTAAGTCCCGTTAGTTAGTTACGACCGTGTCCGAGCCCGTGACGAACGAGAGCGCCGCTCCGTCCGTCACGGGCTCGGCCGCGTCGGGCGACCCGACGCCGCTGCTGCAACTCCGCGCTATCACCAAGAGCTTCGGCGCCGTCCAGGCCTTGCGCCACGTGGACCTCGATATCTCGGCCGGCCAGGTGACCGCTCTCATCGGGGACAACGGCGCCGGCAAGTCGACGCTCATCAAGGTGATCGCCGGGATCCACGAACCCACCTCGGGCGAGAAGTACTGGCTGGGCCAGAAGGTCGACACCCACACCCCGCGTGCGGCCGCCGAGCTCGGCATCGCCACGGTGTATCAGGACCTCGCGTTGTGCGACAACCTCGACATCGTCGCCAACATGTACCTCGGCTACGAGGAGACCCGACGGTCGGTCCTCGACGAGGTATCGATGGAGGTACACACCCGCCAGACGCTCGCGGACCTTTCGGTCTCGACGATTCAGTCGGTGCGCCAGCTGGTGGGCTCCCTGTCGGGCGGCCAGCGCCAGGCCATCGCCGTGGCGCGCGCGGTGATGCGCGACGCGAAGCTCGTGATCATGGACGAGCCTACGGCCGCCCTGGGCGTCACCCAGACCAAGAACGTCCTCGACCTCATCACGACGCTCGCCTCACGCGGCATCGCGGTGCTGGTCATCTCCCACAACCTCAACGACGTGTTCGCCGTGGCCGACCGCATCGCGGTGATGCACCTGGGCACCCTGGTGAGCAGCGGGCCCGCCGCGAACTACGACACCGCCAGCGCCGTCGAGTTGATCACGACGGGCACGACCGCTCGCGCCGCCTAGCCGCGGCGAAGGACCCCCTATGTCCCTCGACACCAGCACCCTCGAGACCGAGGGCGCCCCCAGCTCCCGCCAACGGCTGCGCGCTTTGGTGGGCGGGGACCTCGGACTCGTCCCGGTCCTCCTCGCCCTGGTCGCCCTGGTCATCTACTTCCAGGTGCGCAACTCGGTCTTCCTCTCGGCGGCCAACGTCACCAACCTCTTCATCCAGGCCGTGATCTACGTCTTCCTCGGCATGGCCGAGGTCTGGCTCCTCCTCCTGGGCGAGATCGACCTCTCGCTGGGCTGGGTCGCGGGGATGGCCGGGTCGATCGCCGCCATCGTGACCAACGTGCAGTACGCGTGGCCGTGGTGGGCGGCCTTCCTCGTCGCCCTCGCGGTCTCGGCCGCCATCGGCGCGCTGTGGGGGCTGTTCGTGGTGCGCCTGCGGCTGCCCTCGTTCATCGTCACCCTGGCCGGCAACTTCATCGTCGAGGGCGTCTTGCTCTACATCCTCGACCACGTCTTCCAAGGCGGCGGGGCCCCGGTCCAGGAGAAGGTGCTGAGCGACCTCACCAACGGCAACCTCACGCCCACCTGGACGTGGGTCTTCGTCGTGGCGACCGTGGCCGTGTCGGGCGCGGTCGCGCTGTCGCGTGAGCGGGCGCGCCGGCGTGCGGGGCTGGTGAACGCGCCCCTGTATCGCCTCGTCGTCAAGCTCGTCGCCCTCGCGGTCTTCGGGGTTTTGCTCGCCCTGGTCTTTAACGCCAACCGTGGTTCGTTCATCCCGATCCAGGGGATGCCCTTCGCCGTGCCCCTCGTCTTTGGGGTGATGGTGCTGTACTCGTTCATCCTCGCGCGCACCAAGTTCGGGCGGTACCTCTACGCCATCGGCGGCAATCCCGAGGCGGCCCGGCGGGCCGGCATCCCGGTTGACCGCTACCGGGTCTACGCCTTCCTCCTCGGCGGGCTCACGGCCGGCATCGGCGGCCTCTTCTACGTCTCGCGCCTGGGGGGCTACTCCTCGAGCTCGACCGACTCGACGGTCGTGCTCTACGCGGTGGCCGCCGCGGTCATCGGCGGGACGAGCCTCTACGGCGGGCGGGGCAAGATGACCTACCCGGTGGTGGGGGGGATCATCCTCGCGGTGATCATCAACGGCCTCGTCTTGATCCAGGTCTCGGCGACGATGGAGTTCGTGGTCACCGGCGTCGTCCTCCTGGCGGCCGTGACCGTGGACTCGCTGGCTCGCCGAAGCCAGACCCTGCTCAAATAGCTCAGAACACGTGGGCGAGGTCGCCCCGGCGCACCTTGCCGCTGGTGGTGCGCGGGATCGCCGTCACGTAGCGGATCTCCTTGGGCTTGGCCCACGGGCCGATCGCCTCTTCGGCGACCGCGCGCAGGGTCCCGTCGAGGTCGCGGCGCTCGGCGACGACGAGCGCCACGATCCGTTCGCCCCACTCGTCGTCGGCCTGGCCGGTCACCGCGACGTCGCTCACGCCCTCGACCCGCGCGAGCACGGTCTCGAGGTCCTCGGGCCAGACCTTCTCGCCGCCGGTGTTGATGACGTAGCCCAGCCGGCCAAAGACCGTGAGCCGACCGTCGTCGAGTCGTCCCGCGTCACCGGTGGGGAACCAGTCGTCGCGGCCGTCGGGTCCCACGGCCCGGGGCCGGGGCCGGTCCCGGTAGCGCGCGAAGAGGGTGGGGCTGCGCACGCAGAGCTCCCCGTCGACGATGGCGAGCTCGACCCCGGGCAGGGCCACGCCGTCGTAGACGACGCCCGAGCCGGTCTCGGTCATGCCCCAGGTGGTGACCACGTTCTCGGCCAGAGCCTGGGGCGGCCGGGCGCCCCCGAGCAAGACGGTGCGATACTCGCAGGGGTCGAAGCGGGCGAGCTGGGCGCGCACGAGGGCGACGTGGGTCGCCCCCAGCGCCGGGCCGGTGTCGGGCCGCTCGGGGTCGCCCCAGACGAGGGAGGCGTCCGAGAGGACACCGCGCAGCACTACGGCGAGCCCCCCGATGTGGCACGCGGGCAGGCACGGGTACCAGGCCGGCGCCGCGTCGTCGCGCAGGGTCGCCTGGGTGATGGTCGCGCTCTGGGCGAGCGCCGCCCAGGTCAGCTCGGCCGCCTTGGGCGAGCCGCTGCTACCCGAGGTCAGCATCACCAGTCCCACGCCGTCGTCGACGCCGCGGCCCTCGGGGCGCGCGACTCGGCCGGTCTCGTCGAGGACGTGGGTCGGGGCGAGGCGCTCGAGCTCGAGGGCGCGCGCCCGCGGCGAGAGCCGCCGGTCGAGGACGCAGAACGCGTCGCCCGAGGCGGCCAGCTCGGCCACGGCGCGCTCGAGGGCGGGTCCCAGCGCGAGGTCGAGGGCGACGAGGTCACGCACCCCGCGAGCCTACGGGGCGCGTGCTAGTAAGGCGCATGGCCTCGGTCCGCTTCGAGCGCCGGATCGGTGCGCCGGCCGACCAGGTGTGGTCGCTGGTGGGCGACCCGAGCCGGATCACCGAGTGGTTCCCCGGAGTCCTCGGGGCCCGGGTCGAGGGCGACCGGCGCACCCTGCGTCTCGCGACGGGCGTCGAGATGCCCGAGCGGATCCTCGCCGCCGACGCGCGCACGCGCCACTTCGCCTACCGCCTTGAGGCCGACCTCGTGCGCTTCCACCTCGGGACGATCGACGTGTTCGAACTGGGTCCGCGCGACACCCTCGTGGTCTACGCCACGACGGCCGAGCCCGACACCATGGCGCTGGTTATCGGCGGCGCCACCGACGAGGCCCTCGACGCGATCGCGCGCCAGGTCGCGGCGCCGGAGGAGTAGACGTGGGACGCAAGATCCTCTTCATCACGACCGACCAGCAGCGCTACGACACCCTCGGGGTCAACGGGGGCCAGGTCGCCTCGACCCCGGTGGTGGACGCGCTCGCGCGCGAGGGGGTGCGCTACACACGCTGTCAGCCGACCTCGGTGGTGTGCATGCCCTCGCGCGCGTCGATGCTGACCGGCCAGTACCCCTCGACCCACGGGGCGTGGATGAACGGGGTCGCCCTGCGCGTCGACGCGCCCTCGGTGGCGGCGGCCCTGCACGACCGGGGCTACGCCACGGCGCTGGTGGGCAAGGCCCACTTCGAGCCGTTCCTCGACCCCTTCGGGCGCTACGTCGAGAACGCCCTATCGAACCTGGGCGTGCCGACCGTGGAGCAGCCCTGGTTCGACGGGCGGGTGGGGGTGCACCGCGGCTTCGACCTCATGGAGCTCGCGACCCACGGCGTGCTCGGCCCGCTCCACTACGCCCGCTGGTTGCGCCACACTCACCCCGAGGCCGTCGAGGGCTTCTACCCGGTGCTCGACGCCGACCTCAACGTGAACGCCGCCGGGGGCGGGGACACCGGCGCGCCCCAGGTGCGCTACAACGACGTGGCGCGCGAGTGGTACCACACCGAGTGGGTCGCCGATCGCACGATCGCCTGGCTCGAGGGCCTGGACCCGACCCGGGACTGGTTCTGCTGGATGAGCTTCCCCGACCCCCACCACCCCTGGGATCCGCCGGCCGAGGCCGCGCGGCGCGTCGACTGGCGCGACGTGCCCCTGCCCGCGAACTACCCCGAGCGGCGCGAGGAGCGTGAGCGCCTCCTCGACGCCAAAGCCCGTCACTGGCGACTCTGGTACGACGGGCGCGTCGTGTCGAACTACGAGGCCCCGGCCCACTGGGTCCCGGCCACGCTCACCGCCGACCAGGTCCGTGAGGTCAACGCGCTCAACGCGGTCGAGGTCGAGCTCATCGACGAGGCGATCGGGCGGGTGCTCACCGTCGTGGAGGCCCGGGGCTGGGGGGAGGAGACCGACGTCATCTTCACCACCGACCACGGCGAGCTCCAGGGCGACTTCGGACTTCTTTTCAAGGGTCCCTACCACGTCGACGGGCTCGTGCGGTTGCCCCTCGTGTGGCGGCCGGCCCGTTCGGCCCGGGTGGCGCCGGCCGTCGTCACGGCTCCGGTGAGCCTCGTCTCGCTCGCCGCGACCTTCCTCGAGATCGCCGGAGGTGAGCGGCCCGCGTGGGCCGAGGGCGACGCGCTGCCCCGAGACGACGCCACGACGCCGAGTGACGCGGCCACCGTGACCGAGTGGGACTCGGACCTGTTCGGGGTGGACGTGCACGTGCGCACGATCGTGACCCGCTCGCACCTCTACAGCGAGTACGGCCCGGGCGCGCTGCACGACGGCACCGAGGCCGAGCTCTACGACCTCGCCGAGGACCCCCTGCAGCGGGTGAACCTCGCCGACGACCCCCGGGCCCGGGCCCGGCGTGTTGAGCTCCACCAGCGCCTCGCCGAGCACGAGTCACGACCCGGAGAGCGAGCGACACCGGGCCGGCTGGTCGCGCCGGTCTAGCTCTTCGGTAGCGTGGACGCCATGACGACCGTGATTCAGGGACCCCCGATTGACCCGCTCGACCCCTTGCGCGCCGCGCCGCCGCCCACGTGGGAACGCTCCGGCGACTACGGCGACATCGTCTACGAGACGGCCGAGGGCATCGCGCGCATCACGATCAACCGGCCCGAAGTGCGCAACGCCTTTCGCCCTCAGACGCTCTTCGAGCTCGAGGACGCCTTCGAGCGCGCCCGCGACGACGTCTCGGTCGGCGTGGTGATCCTCACCGGCGCCGGTCCGGACGCGTTCTGCTCGGGGGGCGATCAACGGATCCGCGGCACCGACGGGTACCTGGGCGACGACGAGGTCGCCCAGCGCGGGGTCGGCCGGCTCAACGTCCTCGACCTGCAGGTGCAGATCCGTCGGCTGCCCAAGCCGGTCATCGCCCAGGTGGCGGGGTACGCCATCGGCGGGGGCCACGTCTTGCACCTGGTGTGCGATCTCACCATCGCCGCGGACAACGCGCGCTTCGGCCAGACCGGCCCGCGCGTGGGCTCCTTCGACGGTGGCTACGGCGCCTCGCTGCTGGCGCGCACCATCGGGCTCAAGCGGGCCAAGGAGGTCTGGTTCCTCTGCCGCCAGTACGACGCCGAGACGGCCCACGCCTGGGGTCTCGTGAACACCGTCGTGCCCCTCGCCGACCTCGAACGCGAGACGGTGGCCTGGTGCCGGCAGATCCTCACGCTCTCGCCGATCGCGCTGCGCATGCTCAAGGGCGGCTTCAACGCGGCCGACGACGGGCTGGCCGGCATCCAGCAGCTGGCCGGTGACGCGACGATGCTCTTCTACATGTCCGAGGAGGGCCAAGAGGGACGCAACGCCTACGTCGAGCGCCGCCGACCGGACTTCTCGAAGTTCCCCAAGCGCCCATGATCCCGGCCCCCGGGCCGGTCCGCCGCTGGGTGCTGGCGGCGCGACCGCGGACGCTGCCCGCCGCCGCCGTGCCGGTGGTGCTCGGGGTGGCCCTAGTGCGCCCCGCGCCCGTCGAGTGGTTGAACGGCGTGCTCTGTCTGGTGGTGGCCCTGGCCCTGCAGGTCGGGACCAACTACGCCAACGACTACTCCGACGGCGTGCGCGGCACCGACGCCGCCCGTGTGGGCCCGTTCCGGATCACGGCGTCGGGCCTGGTGGCCGCGGCGCGGGTGCGCGACGCGGCCTGGGTCACCTTCGCCCTGGCCGGTGCGGCCGGGCTCGTGCTGGCCTCGCGCACGTCGTGGTGGCTCGTGGTGATCGGGGCGAGCGCGGTCGCGGCCGGGTGGCTCTACACCGGCGGCCCGCGACCCTACGGCTACCTGGGTCTGGGCGAGCTGTTCGTCTTTGTCTACTTCGGCCTGGTCGCTACGGTCGGCACGGCCTACGCCCAGCACGAGTCGATCCCGGCGCGCGCGTGGTGGCTCGGCGCCGCCGCCGGAGCGATGGCCTGCGCGTTGCTCGAGGCGAACAACCTGCGTGACGTCGAGGGCGACCGCGCCGCGCGCAAGCACACCCTGGCCGCGCGCGTGGGGCGAGAGCGCGCCGCGTGGCTCTACGGGCTCTGGGTGGCCGTGGTGGCCGGCGCCCTGGTGGGCGCGGGCGAGCTGGCGGCGGCGCTGGTCGCGCTCGTGGTCTACGCCCCGGGCCTGCGTCTGGCCTTCTCGCCGCGCCAGGGCCGTGAGCTCCTGGCGTTACTGCGCGACTCGGCCCGCGCCCAGCTCGCCCTCGGGGGGGTGGTCGCGGTGCTGCTCGCGACGTCCACCTACTGGGGCTAGGCGAGGAAGTCGCGCACGACGCTCGCCACGGCCGCGGGGTCCTCGAGGTGGGCCGCGTGACCCAGTCCGTCCAGCACGACCAGACGGGCGTCGGCCATCGCGGTGGCCAGGCGAGTACCGGCCGCAACGAACTTGGCGTCGCGCCCACCCGCGACGAGCAACGTGGGCACGTCGAGGCGGGCGAGGTCGTCGAGCAGCCACGCCTGGGTCCCGGTGCCGGCGCGGCGCAGCGAGTCGGCGAGCCCGGCGGCGTCGGTGCTGCGCGTCGCGCGCTCGGCGGCGTCGCGCGGGAGGGTCGCGAAGAGGGGCTGGGCCAGCCACTCCTCGAGGAAGGCCGCGACACCGAGGTGCTCGATGCGGCGGGCTAGCGTCTCGTCGCGCGCCCGGCGCGCCGCCCGCTCCGACTCGTCCTCGATGCCGGCGGTGGCGCTCACCAGCGCGAGGCGCGAGACGAGTCCGGGGTGGCGCTGGGCGACGTGCAGCGCCACGCGCGCGCCCATCGAGTAGCCCCCGAGGGCGACCGGCCCGGGGCCCGCCACCGCCGCCACGAGGTCGGCCGTCTCCTCGAGCGAGGCGCTGAGCGCGGCGCTCGACCCGTGGCCGGGCAGGTCGGGGCTGAGGACCTCGTAGTCTGTGGCGAGAATGGACCGGTAGTGACGGGCCGAGTCCCGGGTCTGGGTGAAGCCGTGGAGCCACACCAGGGTCGGGCCCGAGCCCTCGCGCGCCACCCCGAGGAGCCCCATTGACCCGTAGCGTACCGAGCCCGAGCGAGGTGCAGGCCACCTTCGCCGCGACGCTGTTCGACGAGTGGCGCCGCTGCGGGCTCACCGACGTGGTGCTCGCGCCGGGGTCGCGCTCGACGCCGCTCGCGCTGGCGGCGGCCGCCACCGAGGGCGTGACGCTCCACGTACGCCTCGACGAGCGCTCGGCCGCGTTCTTCGCGATCGGCCGGGCGCTGGCGAGCGGTCGACCGGTCGCGGTGGTGGTGACCTCGGGCACGGCCGCGGCCGAGCTGCACGCCGCCGTCGCCGAGGCCGACCTCGCCCGCGTGCCCCTGCTCGTCGTCACCGCCGACCGCCCGCCGGAGCTGCGCGGGGTCGGCGCTCCCCAGACGATCCTCCAGAGCCACCTCTACGGACCGATGGTGCGGCTGTTCGAGGAACCCGGCGTCGCCCGCGCCGAGGCGGCCCCGACGTGGCGGCCACTCGCGGCGCGCCTCTACGCGACCGCGCGCGGGCGCCGGGGCGATCCGGGACCGGTGCACCTGAACGCCGCCTTCGTCGAGCCGCTGGTGGCCACGCCCTACGCGCTGCCCGCCGCGCGCACCGAGCCCGAGGCGCCGTGCCCCCCGCTCGCCACGCCCGCCGCTCTCGACCTGGCCGGGCGGGCCGTCTTGTGCGTGGCGGGCCTCGGGGTCTCGCCCGAGACGATCGCGAGGGCCCGGGCGGCCGACTGGGCCGTGGTGGGTGACGCCACGGTGGCGCGTGCGCTGGCCCACGCCGACGTCGTCTTGCGCGACGACGCCCTGGCCGCGTGGCTCGCGCCCGAGGTGGTCGTGCGCCTGGGTGGGGCCCCGGCCTCAAAGTCCCTGGCCGCCCGCCTGGGCGGCTGGGGTGCGCCGGTCGTGGCCCTCGACGGGGACGGACCGGTCGCCGACCCCGACGGGGTCGTGACCCACCGGCGAAGCGGGCGACTGGAGCCGACCGACCCGACCCACCGGGGCGACCCCCGTTACGTCGCGCGCTGGGCCGCGGTGAGCGAGGCGGTCGAGTCGTACCTGGCCGAGCGGCACGACGACGTGCTCGACGAGCCGACGGTCGCGCGCGTGGTCGTCTTGGCGGCCAACGAGGCCGGGGTCGATCTCGTGGTCGGCTCGTCGATGCCCGTGCGCGACGTCGAGTGGTGGGCGCCCGCCCGACGGGTCCGGGTCTTCTCGAACCGCGGCGCCAACGGCATCGACGGGGTCGTCTCGACGGCGCTGGGGGTGGCCACGGGCTCGCGGGCGCTCGCTCTCGTGGGCGACCTCACCTTCCTTCACGACGTCTCGGGACTGGTGAGCGGCCTCGGGTCGGCGGGCGGGTCGCTCGTGGTGGTCGTGGCCGACAACCGGGGCGGGGGGATCTTCTCCTTCCTCGCCCAGCGCACGCTGCTCGCTCCCGAGCGCTTCGAGGCGCTCTTTGGCACGCCCCACGACCACGACCTGGTCGCGGTGGCGCACGCCTTCGGGGCGCGCGCCACGCGGGTCGGCGACGCCGCGGCCCTGGCGAGCGAGGTCGCGGCCGGTCTGGCCGCCGGGGGCCTGCACGTGGTGGTGGCGACCGTGCCCGAGCGCGACGAGAACGTGGAGCGCCACGAGCGCCTCGTCGAGGGCGCGGTGCGCGCGGCGGGGGCGCTGCGGTGATCGCCTCGGTCGCCACGTCGTCGCTGCTCGCGGCCGTGCCCCTCGCGCTCGCGGCGGGGCTCGTCTCGTTCGTCTCGCCCTGCGTGCTGCCGCTGCTGCCCGGCTACCTCGCCTTCCTCTCGGGCTCGGCCGGCAGCCTCGAGGGTGCGCGGGGTCGCGGGCGCGCCGTCGTCGGCTCGATCGCCTTCATCGTCGGCTTCGCCCTGGTCTTCGTGAGTCTCGGGGCAATCTTCGGACAGATGGGCCGCGAGGTCCGCCTACACCAGCGCGGCCTCGAGGAGGTCTTCGGGACGGTCACGATCGCGCTCGGCTTCTTCTTCGCGGGGTGGTGGCCGTCCCGGTGGCTCCAGCGCGAACGGCGGATCCACAAGGTGCCCCGGGCCTCGGTGCTGGGTGCGGGGGCCCTCGGCTTCACCTTCGGGCTGGGGTGGACCCCCTGCATCGGCCCGACGCTCGCGGCGATCCTGGGGCTCGCGGCCTCCTCCTCGGGGGCGACGGCGCTGCGCGGCTCGGTGCTCGCCTTCGTCTACTGCCTCGGGCTGGGCATCCCCTTCGTCGTGGCGGCGCTCGCGACCGAGTGGATGGCGACGGCGTCGACGTGGCTGCGTCGCCACGCCCGCCCGATCGGGACCGTGGGGGGGCTGTTGCTCATCGCCATCGGCGTCTGTGAGGTGACGGGCCTCTGGCACGCCTTCGTGGTGTGGCTCCAGGTTCACGTCCCGAACACCACCACGGTCCTCTGAGGCACCCTCGTAGACTGACGTTATGAAACTGAGCGAGGACTGGCGCCGTCGCGGCCTGATCTACCAGGTCACCGACGAGGCGGTGCTCGACCAGCTCGACGCCGGCTCGGTCACCGCCTACATCGGCTTCGACCCGACGGCGTCCTCGCTCCATTTGGGCAGCCTGATGCAGATCTGCACGCTGCGACGGCTCCAGTTGGCCGGTAACGCCCCCATCGTCCTGGCCGGGGGCGGGACCGGTCTGATCGGGGACCCCAGCTTCAAAGACGCCGAGCGGCCCCTGCTCGAGGCCGACACCATCGAGGCCAACGTCGAGGCCATCGGGCGCCAGCTGGCCCGCTTCCTCGACTTCACCCCCGAGGCCGGCCCGGCGCGGGCGCGGCTCTTCAACAACGCCGCGTGGCTCACCTCGATCCCCCTCACCGACTTCTTGCGCGACGTCGGCAAGCACGTGACGGTCAATCAGATGGTGGCCAAGGAGTCCGTGCGCGTGCGCCTGGAGCGCGAGGACGTGGGCCTGTCGTTCACGGAGTTCTCCTACATGCTCTTGCAGGGCTACGACTTCGTGCGGCTCAACCTCGACCACGGCTGCACCCTCCAGCTCGGGGGATCGGACCAGTGGGGCAATATCACCCTCGGCGCCGAGATCGTGCGCAAGATGACCGGACACGTCGCCTACGGTCTCACCTCACCCCTCATCGTGCGCGCCGACGGCACCAAGTTCGGCAAGACGGCCGCGGGGGACAACGTCTGGCTCGACGCGTCGCGCACCTCGCCCTTCGCGATGCACCAGTTCTTCCTCAACTGCGACGACGTGGTCACCGGGACCTTGCTGCGCTTCGTGACCTTCGTCGACCACGACACGCTGGCCGAGCTCGACGAGGCCACCGCGAATCACCCGGAGCGGCGCGCGGCCCAGCGGCGCCTGGCCGACGAGGTCGTGACCCTCGTCCATGGCGCCGACGCGGCGGCCCGGGCCCGGCGCGCCGGTGAGGCGCTCTTCTCCGAGGCGATCGCCGAGCTCGACGAGACGACCCTGCTCGAGGCCGTCGCCGACGCGCCGTCGTCGAGTTGGTCGCGCGACGAGGTGGCGGCGGGCGTCGACCCGGTCGAGCTGCTCGTGCGCACGGGCCTCGCCGGATCCAAGGGGGAGGCGCGCCGCTTCCTCGACCAGGGCGGGGTCTACCTCAACAACGTGCGCGTGGAGCCGACCGAACTCGTCGGGGTGGGTCGCGCCCTGCACGATCGCTACCTCGTGGTGCGCCGGGGGCGGCGCCAGCTCCACCTCGTGGTGCTCGGGTGAGGGCACGCGTCGCGCTCGCGGTGGCGGCGAGCGGGCTGGCGCTGGCCGCCTGCGGGGGATCGCTCTCGGGCGCGGCCGCGGTGGCCAGCTGGGCGAAGGACGCGAACTTCACCGCCAACACCCGCACGCTGCTCGACGACGCGCGCCACGCGGTGGAGGCCCTCGCGGACCCCTCGAGCTCGCCCAACGAGCTGCACACCGTCTGCGGGGTGCTCCAGACCGACGACGAGGCCGCCTACAACAGCCTGCCCACGCCCGACGCCTCGGCGACCGGCCTGTTGAACCGCGCCTACAACCAGCTCGGCGCCGGCGCCAGCCACTGCTACGACGCGGGCGACGCGCCGCTGGCCCGCGCCCGCGCCCTGCGCGAGCTCACTGTCGGTGCGGCCGACCTCGCCGAGGGGGCCGCGCGGGTGGCCAGCGCCCTCGTCCCCTAGGCCTCGCGCGCCTCGGGCGGGCGCAGGTCGATCTCGAGGCGCAAGATCCCGTCCTCGAGCCGGGCCGTCGCGTCGGCCACCATGGCGAAGTCCTGGAAGTCGAGGCGGGCCTGCTCGAGGAACCGCTGGCGCTCGGGCCCCTCTACGGGGGGCAGGCCGCGCCGACGCACCGCCTCGGCCCGGTCCCGGAAGCGCTGGATCATGTCCTGGGGGTCGAATCCGTCCACGGGGCGATGCTAGAGGGCCGGGTCGCTCGCGGGGAGGGGCGGGTAGTATCGGTTATCGACTCGCCGAGCGAGAGTCGCGGCCGCCGCCCCGTGAGGGCCCGCGGTCAGTGAGGAGTTGACGTGAAAAAAGGTCGCCACCGTCGCTTTGTCGAGGCTCGTGAGCTCAAGCGCTCCACGGGGCCACGGGCCACCACCTGCGCCGAGTGCGGCGCCGCCCCCGAGGACGTCCACGCCGAGTGGTGCCGGGCCGAGGAGGACCGCTTCGACGAGATCCTCGGCTCGCTGCCGAGCGCGACCTACGCGGACGAGGACCCTCTCGCGGCGGAGAACTAACAGCGTGTGTCCTATTTCGACACACCGGCGGGTCTTGGTCGACGGAACTCCGTCGGCGCTCACCCAACCGTCCGGATGACCAGGTGACTGGCACTTCCCGGTTCCGTCCCAGGGCCCAGTCCTCAACCTCGAGGCTTGTTCGGGTGACGAACGGCTCTTCCCGCGTGCTTCGCGGTGCAGACCCCGCAGGGTCAGGTTGCTACGAGCGCCGGTGTCCAGCGCGCCAGGTTGACCGCGGCGTTGTGGTCCCGGTCGATCGCGAGGTCACAGTGCGCACAGACGTAGACGCGCGTGGCGAGTCCCAGCTCGGTCTTCCTCGCCCCACAGCCCGAGCAGGTCTTGCTCGACGCGAAGAAGCGGTCGGCGAGCGTGACCTCAACCCCATACCAGGGGGCCTTGTAGAGGATCTGACGACCGACCACGCCCATGGCGGCGTCACTGATGGCGAGGGCCAGGTGGCGGTTCCTCACCATCCCCGCCACGTTGAGGTCCTCGAGCACGACGGTGGTGCAGTTCCTCATCACCCACGCGGAGACCTGGTGGGCGTGGTGGCGACGTCGGTTGGCGACGCGTCGGTGCAGCTGGGTGAGCCGGGCCGTGGCCCGGGCTCGGCCCTTCGACCCCGGTGTGGCTCTGGCCAGGGTCTTCTGGGCGCGGACGAGTTGGGCGTGCGCGCGACGTAGTTCTCTCACCCCCTCGAAGACAGCTAGGAGTTGACCATCGGCGTCAGCGACGACCGCGAGGGAGGTGACGCCCCGGTCGATCCCGACGGGGGTCGGGTGACGACCTGTGGGGCTCCGACGGGCGTGATGCAGCGGGGCGGCGACCCCGGTCAGGGAG
>JAKABC010000105.1 GCA_021802025.1 Actinomycetes bacterium | reverse complement strand
CCGTGACATCACCGGACGCCGACCCCTCTTCGCCGACCTGCTGCGCGCGGTCGGGGCGGTCGAGGGCATCGAGCGGGTCCGCTTCACGAGCCCCCACCCCAAGGACCTACGGCCCGAGACGATCGCCGCGATGGCCGAGACCCCGGCCGTCTGCCCCCAACTGCACCTGCCGTTGCAGTCCGGCTCGGACCGGGTGCTCAGCGCGATGCGCCGGGGCTATCGCGTCGAGCGCTACCGGCGCATCCTCGACGCCGCCCGGGCCGCGATTCCCGACCTCGCCGTGACGACCGACCTCATCGTGGGCTTCCCGGGTGAGAGCGACGCCGAGTTCGACGAGACGCTCGCCGTCGTGGCGGCGTGCGACTTCGACTCGGCCTACACCTTCATCTTCTCCCCGCGTGAGGGCACCCGGGCGGCCGACATGGCCGAGGCGTTCGTCGACCCGGCCCGGATCCAGGAGCGCTTCGTCCGCCTGAAGGAGGTCGTCGACCGCTCCGCGCTGGCTCGCCACGAGGCCCGGGTCGGTCGTCTCGAGGAGGTGCTCGTCGAGGGCCCGTCGCGGCGCGACGAGGCCGTGCGCTCGGGCCGCACCCGCCAGGGCAAGCTGATCCACCTGGCCGACGCGACCCTGCGCGAGGGCGCCCTGGTGGAGGCGCGGGTGACCCACGGCGCGCCGCACTTCTTGCTCGGCGAGGTCGTGCGCACCCTGCGCCCGGCGCGCCACAAGATCCGGGTGCCCCTGGCCGTCTCGTGAGCCGGGCCGTCGCCCTGGTGGGGGCGACCGCCTCGGGCAAGTCCCGGCTGGCCCACGCGCTGGCGCGCGACTCGGCCGGCGAGGTCGAGGTCGTGAGCGTCGACGCGATGGCCGTCTATCGGGGGATGGACCTCGCCACCGCCAAGGCGACCCTCGCGGAGCGCCGCGAGGTGGCCTACCACCTGCTCGACGTGCTCGACCCCGACGAGGAGTGCACCGTGGCGCTCTTCCAGCGCTGGGCCCGCACGGCCGCCGCGGACATCGCGTCGCGGGGCCACGCGACGCTCTACGTCGGGGGCACCGGTTTGTACCACCGCGCCGTGCTCGACGACCTGGCGATCCCCGGGGTCTACCCCGAGGTGCGCAAACGCCTCGAGCTCGAGGCCGAGAGCGACCTAGGCGCCCTGTACGAGGAGCTGGCCCGGGTCGACCCCGTGGCGGCCGCACGACTCGAGCCGAGCAACGCGAGGCGCGTGGTGCGCGCCCTCGAGGTGGTGCGAGGCAGCGGGCGACCCTTCTCGAGCTTCGGCCAGGGGCTCGCCACCTACGGGCCGGTGCGCGTGACCCAGGTGGGTCTGCGCGTCGAGCTCGCCGAGATCGACCGGCGCATCGAGGCGCGTTTCGCCGCCTGGCTCGGGGCCGGGCTGGTGGAGGAGGTGGCGCGCCTGGCCGGCTCGCCCCGGGGCCTCTCGCGCACGGCGCGCCAGGCCGTGGGCTACCGCGAGCTGCTCGCCCACGTCGAGAGGGGCGAGCCCCTGGAGGCGTGCGTCGAGCGGGCCCTCGTCGCCTCGCGTCGACTGGCGCGCCGCCAGCTCGCCTGGTTCGACCGCGACCCGCGCGTCGAGTGGTTCGACGACCCCGCGCACGCCCGCGCCCGCGTCGAGGCGGTGCTCGTCCGTGCCGCCGCGGTGCGAGACTAGGTCCGTGGCACTGCGCAGCCTCCAGAAGTGGCACGGGGCCGGCAACGACTTCTTGGTCGACGTCCAGCTCTACGGCCGGCCCTCGTGGTGGACCCCGGAACGGGTGCGCGCGGCGTGCGCGCGCACGACGGGCGTCGGGGCCGACGGGCTGATCGTGGCCTCGCTCGGCCCACGGGTGCACATGACCCTCTTCAACGCCGACGGCTCGCGGGCCGAGATGTCGGGTAACGGCGCGCGCTGTCTGGCCGCCGCGGTGCGCCGGGCCGTCGGCACCTCGGACGAGGCGCTCGAGATCGACACCGACGCCGGCGCGCGCACGGTCACCTTGCGCATGGACCCGGACTCGGAGTTGACGAGCGGCTACGGCGAGGTTTCCATGGGCGAGGTCTCCTTCGTCCCGGCCCCCGAGGGCGCCCTGGGGGCGGCGTTCGTCGGCAACCCCCACGTGGTGGTGCTCGACGACCCCGACCTCGACGACCCATCCCGCGAGGCGCTGGCCGCCCGGCTGGCCGGCGCGCTCGGCGGGGCGAACGTCGAGTTCGTGCGCGTCGAGTCGCCCGAGCGGCTCTCGATGCGGGTCATCGAGCGCGGCGTGGGCTGGACGCTCGCGTGCGGGACGGGGTCGTGCGCCGCGGCGGCCGTGGCGCGGCGCGCCGGACTGGTCGGCGACGTCGTCGAGGTGGCGAACCCGGGGGGCGACCTGCGCGTGACCCTCGAGGGCGCGCGCGCCACGCTGGCCGGCCCGGTGCGCTTCGTCGCCAACGTCGAGTGGCTCGAGGCGTGACCTACCAGCCCTCGAGCCTCATCTCGCGGGAGATCAAGGAGAAGATCGTCCTGGTGGGCGTGCTCTTCCCCGGCGACGCCGTCGAGGAGCTCGGCCGCCAGCTCGACGAGCTGGCCGAGCTCGTCAAGACCGCCGGCGCCGAGGTGCGCGGGCGCATCATCCAGCGCCGGGATCGACCCGACCCGGCCACCTTCGTGGGCTCGGGCAAGGCCGAGGAGCTGCGCGAGCTCTGCTACGAGGTCGACGCCGACACGGTCGTCTTCGAGCACGCCCTCAGCCCGGCCCAGCAGCGCAACCTCGAGGCGATCCTCGGGCGCACCGCGATCGACCGGACGGCGGTGATCCTCGACATCTTCGCCCAGAACGCCCGCACCCCCGAGGGCAAGGCCCAGGTGGAGCTGGCCCTGCTCGAGTATCGCCTGCCCCGGCTGCGCCGGGCCGGGGGCTCGCTCTCCCAGCAGGCCGGCGGGATCGGCACGCGCGGCCCGGGCGAGACCCAGCTCGAGGTCGACCGGCGCCGGCTCGTCCAGCGCATCCACCACATCAAGGCCGAGCTGCGCGTCGTCGACCGGACCCGCCGGGTCCAGCGCCAGGGGCGCGCCCGCGGCCGTCACCGCGAGGTGACCCTGGTGGGCTACACCAACGCCGGCAAGTCCTCGATGCTCAACGCCCTCACCGGCGCCGGGGTCCTCACCGAGAACCGCCTGTTCGCCACGCTGGACCCGCGGACCCGCCAGCTCGCCCTGCCCGGGGGTGAGACGGTGCTCGCGACCGACACCGTTGGGTTCATCTCCAACCTGCCCCACGAGCTCGTCGAGGCGTTCATGAGCACGCTCGACTCGGTGCGCCTGGCCGACCTCCTGGTCCACGTGGTCGACGGCTCGAGCGAGCACGCCGAGGAGCAGATCGCCGCCGTGCGCGCCGTGCTCGACCAGATCGGCGCGGCCGACGTGCCCGAGCTGCTGGTGTTCAACAAGTGCGACCTCGCCCAGGGGCGCGCCCGCGAGCTCGCCGCGCGCCACCCCGGGGGCGTCTGGTGCTCGGCGGTGACCGGGGAGAACCTCCCGGCCGTCGTCGGGGCCCTCGCGGCCGGGCTGCGGGCCCACGACCGGGCCGTGAGCCTGCGCCTGCCCTTCGAGCGCGGCGACCTGGTGGCCGCGGTCCACCGCGAGGGTGAGGTCCTCTCCTCGCGCAACGAGGAGGGGGCCGTGGTGCTCGAGGTCGTCTTGGACGAGGTGGCCGTCGCCCGCTTCGCCCCCTGGCGGGTGGCGTGAGCTTCGTCCCGCCGCCCTACCCCTACGAGCGGCTCGCGGGGATAACGCGCGTCGCCGCGCGCCACGACGGGGGAGCGGTGGACCTCTCGATCGGCACGCCCGTCGACCCGCCCCCCGAGGCGGCCCTCGCGGCGCTGGCCGCGGCGAGCGGGGCGCGGGGCTACCCGCCCTCGGCCGGGACGGCCGACCTGCGCCGCGCGGCCGGTGAGTGGCTCGCCCGGCGCTTCGCGCTCGGCTCGGCGCCCGAGGGGCTGGCGGTCTGTGTGGGCACCAAGGAGTTCGTCGCCAGCCTCGCGGGCTTTTTGCACCTGCGCTCACCCGGGCGCGACACCGTGCTCTACCCGGCCGTCAGCTACCCCACCTACGCGATGGGCGCGACCCTGGCGGGGCTGCGCGCGGTAGCGGTGCCGCTGCGCGACGGCCGGCTCGACCTCGCGGCGATCGACGACGGCGACGCCGAGCGGGCCCTCGTGCTGTGGGCCAACTCGCCCGCGAACCCCACCGGGGCCCTCGAGGACCTCGGCGCGGTGGCGGCGTGGGGACGGGCGCGTGGGGTGCTCGTGGTGAGTGACGAGTGCTACGCCGACTTCACCTGGGAGGGACCGGCGCGCACCATCCTCGAGCACGGCAGCGCGGGGGTGCTGGCGTTGCACTCGGTCTCGAAGCGCTCGAACCTCGCGGGGCTGCGCGCCGGCTTCTACGCCGGCGACGGGGAGGTCGTGGAGTACCTGCGGGCTCTGCGCCAGCACGCGGGCCTGATGGTGGCCGGTCCGGTCCAGGCCGCGGTCGTCGCCGCCTACGGCGACGAGGCCCACGTCGAGGCCCAGCGCGCGCGCTACCGCGCCCGCCTCGAGCGGATGGCGGCGGCGCTCTTCGCGTTCGGGGTCGACGCGCCCCGGCCGGCCGGCTCGTTCTACCTCTGGGCCCGGGACGAGGGTGGGGACGGCTGGGCCCTCGCCGAGCGACTGGCCGCGCGCGCGGGGGTGGTGGCAAGCCCGGGCGAGCTCTACGGCCCGGCCGGTGCGCCCTACGTGCGCGTGGCCATGGTCGCCCCCGACGAGGCGATCGAGCGCGTGGCGCGCCGGCTGGAGGGCGTAGTCGGATAGCTCCCCGCAGGATCCGACCCGTCGCGATCCGCTCGGTACCATGGCGCGGTGAGCGACCTCGAGACCCGCATCGGCCGTTGGTTCGACGAGATCGGGGCGATGACCCCCCAGAACCACGAGGCCCGCCGCGACGCCGAGCTCGTCCTCGCCCAGCTCGACGACGGTCAGGTCCGCGTCGCCGAGGTGCGCGACGGCGAGGTCGTCGTCCACGAGTGGGTGCGCCAGGCGATCCTGCTGCTCTTTCGGCTGCGCGGGCTCGAGCGGGTCGAGGTGGGACCCTTCGAGTACCTGGACAAGCTCGAGCTCAAGCACGACTACGAGCGCCGCGGCGTGCGGGTGGTGCCCGGCGCCTCGGCCCGTCGGGGCAGCTACCTCGCCCCCGGGGTCGTGCTGATGCCCAGCTACGTGAACGTCGGGGCCTGGGTGGGTGAGAACACGATGGTCGACACCTGGGCGACGGTTGGCAGCTGCGCCCAGATCGGGGCGAACGTCCACCTCGCCGGCGGGGTGGGCATCGGCGGAGTGCTCGAACCGGCCAACGCGGTCCCGGTGGTCATCGAGGACGACGCGATGATCTTCAGCCGGTGCATGGTGGTCGAGGGCGCCCGGGTCGGGCGGGGCTCGGTGCTCGGCGCGGGCTCCCTCCTCAACCCGTCGATCCCGGTCATCGACGCCGCCACGGGCGAGGAGGTCTCGCGCGGGCACGTCCCCGACTACTGCGTGGCCATCGCCGCCAGTCGGCGCCGGGAGTTCCCCGGGGGGGAGTTCTACCTGCCCTGCGTGCTCATCATCCGACGGCTCGAGGAGGGCGAGCGCCACGACAAGGCGCGCCTGAACGCGATCCTGCGCGACCACGGCGTCGCGACGTGACCCGACTCGAGGCGGCCCTCGAGTTGGTCGCTACTCCCTCGGTGAGCCGCGGGGAGGCGAGCCTGGCCACGCTCGTCGCGGCGAGCCTCGGCGGCGCCACCCACCTCGAGGTCGAGCGGGTGGGAGACAACGTGGTGGCGCGCACGACCGGCACCCACGCGCACCGGCGCCTCGTCGCGGGGCACCTCGACACCGTGCCGGGCGACGCCGCCCTCGCTCGCGTGGTGGGGGACCGACTCGAGGGAGTCGGCGCGTGCGACATGAAGGGCTCCCTGGCGGTGATGATCGAGCTCGCGCTCGATTCCACACCG
>JAKABC010000104.1 GCA_021802025.1 Actinomycetes bacterium | reverse complement strand
GCTCACCCCCGAGCCCGCCCCCGTCAGCGACGTGCGCGGCGCGCGGGTGCTGGCGCGCCTGGGCGACTCGGTCACGACCGACCACATCTCGCCGGCCGGCTCGATCCGCGCCTCCAGCCCGGCCGGACGTTACCTCGTCGACGGGGGCGTCGAGCCCGGCGACTTCAACAGCTACGGCACCCGCCGGGGCAACCACGAGATCATGGTGCGCGGCACCTTCGCCAACGTGCGCCTGCGCAACCTGCTGGCCCCGGGCACCGAGGGCGGCGTGACGCGCAAGCTCCCCGAGGGCACCGAGATGTCGATCTTCGACGCGGCCATGGCCTACGCCGCCGAGGGCACCCCCCTGGTGGTGCTCGGGGGCAAGGAGTACGGCACCGGCTCGTCGCGCGACTGGGCGGCCAAGGGCACGCGGCTGCTCGGGGTGCGCGCCGTGCTCGTCGAGAGCTTCGAGCGGATCCACCGCTCGAACCTCGTGGGCATGGGGGTCCTGCCCCTGCAGTACCTGCCCGGTGAGAGCGCCGAGAGCCACGGGCTCACCGGCACCGAGCTGTTCGACGTCACCGGACTCGCGCCCCTCGAGCGCGGCGAGCTCGTGCCCCGGGTCAGCGTCACCGTGACGCGCGAGGACGGCTCGCGCGAGGAGTTCGAGGTGCGCCTGCGCATCGACACCCCGACCGAGGTCGAGTACTACCGCCACGGCGGGGTGCTCAACTACGTGCTGCGCCAACTCGCCGCGAGCTGACCCCATCGGGCGCCGATCACGTCGGCGCCGGCGCCGCCGGGCCGAGGGCGTCGGCCGTCGCGTCCGGTGACGTCGCGGGCCGGGCGTGGACCTAATCGGTGGCGACGACCCGGAAGAGCTCGCCGGTGTGGCCCGAGCGCAACCCGGCGCGTTCGGCGTTGGCCGTGTCGTTCGCGCGGATCCGCTCGGCGAGCGCGGCGGCGTCGCCCACCTGGCTCGCGTGACAGCCGAGCGCCTCCACCTTGCGCGCGACTGTCTTGGTCGTGTCGATCGCCATCGTGGGCTCGGGGCTGCCGGCGATCCACACGAGGGGCACCACGTGGGGCGCGAGGCCCTCGGCGAGCAGCTCGGGGAAGGCGTGGGGGTTGCGGGCGTCGGGGTAGATCGCGCGCAGGGTCGCCTCGCCGGCGGCCATGTGGTCGGGGTGGCTCGCGCGCACGCGCGCGTAGTTGCGCTCGGGACTCTGGGTGATGACGAGCTCGGGCCGGACCCGGCGGATGACCCGGGCGATCGCGCGGCGCAGCTCGAGGGTCACCTCGACCTGTCCGTCGGGCCAGTGCAAGAAGGTGAGGTCGGTCACTCCCAGCACCTTGGCGGCGGCGGTCTGCTCGGCCTCGCGCAGGGCGCTGCGCTCCTCGCGCGGGATCGTCGAGTCGTCCCCGCCGGCGTCACCCGAGGTCACGAGGCAGTAGGCGACGCGCACGCCGTGGTCGGTGAGGTACGCGATCGTCCCGCCGCTGCCGAAGTCGACGTCGTCGGGGTGCGCGACGACCACCAGCGCGCTCGAGAAGCCCTCGTCGTAGCGGTAGCGGGTAATCGTCACAGGACCGACTTCTCCGCGGTGGTGTCCCAGTGGGCGAGGTCCGCCAGGTGGGGGTTGTTCGAGAAGACCTCGACGATGGGCAGTTTGAGCTCGAGCCGCTTCAAGATCACGTTCGCCTCGAGGACCTGGTTGTAGAGAAGGAGCGACACCACGACCCCGGTGGAGCCGGCGCGCGCCGTGCGGCCCGAGCGGTGCAGGTAGGCCTTGTGGTCCTCGGGCGGGTCGAAGTGCATCACGCAGTCCACCGCGTCGATGTGCAGCCCCCGGGCCGCGACGTCGGTCGCCACCAACACGGGCAGCTTCTCCGCGGCGAAGTCGGCGAGCGCCTTCTCGCGCTGGCTCTGGCGCAGGTCGCCGTGGATGGCCGCGGCGTGCACGCCCTCTTTGCCCAGCTGCTCGACGAGGCGGTCCGCGCCGCGCTTGGTGCGGCAAAAGACGATCGTCTTGTGGTTGGCCCGACAGATAGTGGCGGCCACCTTCACCCGGTCCATCTGGTGGACCTGGAGGAAGTGGTGGACCATGCGCGAGACGGTCTGGGACTCGCTCGCGACCTCGTGGAAGACCGGGTCGCTGAGGTAGCGACTGACCAGGCGGTCGACCGCGCCGTCGAGGGTGGCCGAGAAGAGGAGCGTCTGGTGGGGGTGGTTGGCGATGCGCCGCAGAACCCACTCGACCTGGGGCATGAAGCCCATGTCGGCCATGCGGTCGGCCTCGTCGAGCACGAGGACGTCGAGCGCCTCCACGTTCACCTCGCCGCGGTCGCCGAGGTCGATCAGTCGACCCGGGGTGGCGATCACGACGTCGCAGCCCTGGCGCATCGACTTGATCTGGCGCTCGATGTCGGCCCCGCCGTAGACGGCGGCGACCCGCAGCCCGACGGCCTCGCCCAGGGTCTCGAGCACCTCGAAGACCTGGAGGCAGAGCTCGCGCGTGGGCAGCAGGACGAGCCCGCGCGGGCGCGCCGGCGGGCCGGCGGCGGCGACCGGCGCGTCCATGAGCCGCTGGAGCATCGGCAGCCCGAAGGCGAGGGTCTTGCCCGAGCCGGTCTTGGCCTTGCCGCACACGTCGCGCCCGGCGAGGGCGTCGTGGATCGTCAGGGCCTGGATCGGGAAGGCCATCGTGAGCCCCTGGGCCGTCAGGGCGGCGACGAGGCCCTCGGCGACATCCAGGTCGGCGAAGGTCTGGGTGGTGGCGTAGGCGTCCTCGGGGGCCGCCAGGTTCTCTAGGGTCTCACTCACGGTGTCGGGGTCGTTTCTCGGTCGGACCCGTAACCGTCATCGAAGAGAGGGGCCCTCGCTCGCACTCGAGCTCACCCCTAGTCTAGGTGAGCGTCCCCCCACTCACGCCGAAGGAGGCGAGATGGCCCGACTTGAGCCCGGCGCGCGCGCCCCGGCCTTCTCCCTGCCCAACCAGGACGACGAGACGGTGTCGCTCGCCGACTTCGCTGGGGAGCGCGTCGTGGTGTACTTCTACCCGGCCGACGACACCCCGGGGTGCACGACCGAGGCCTGCCAGTTCAACGACCATCTGGCCGGCTTTTCGAACCTCTCGGTGCGCGTTCTGGGCGTCTCCCCTGACGACCCGGCCTCGCACCGGGCCTTCCGGGCGAAGTACGGGCTCAGCTTCGACCTGCTCTCGGATAAAGACCGCGCGGTCATGGAGCGCTACGGCGCCTACGGCGAGAAGACCCTCTACGGCAAGAAGGTCCTCGGGGTCATCCGCTCGACGGTCGTGATCGGACCCGACGGGCGCGTCGAGCACGCCCTCTACGGCGTGCGCGCGAACGGCCACGCCGAGCGGGTCCTAGCGAGCCTGCGCTGAAAAATTACGGCGGCGCGGCGGCCCGTCACCCCGTACCCCACTCGCCGCCCGCTCACTCGGTAGTCTCGCCCCGGGGCCGACCCGCCGAGGACGTCCCCGGGGAGGACACCATGGGACGAGTCCGCATCCGAGGAGCGCTCATCGTCGCGGCGTGCGTCGCCGCAATTGCGTCGGGGGGCGTCACGGCCGGGGCCGCAAGCCATGGCCCGGGGCTGGCGGCGCCCTCGATCCAGCGCCCGCGGCTCGCCGTGAGCGGCAACGCCGCGGCGATCGCCTTCTACCGCAAGGTCGCGGCCGCCACCGACGCCATGACGTCGGACCACTTCACCTACAGCGCGGCCCAGACCTTGGTGACAGTGGAGAATGTCGGCGGTCGCCTGAGCTGGCTGATGGCCAGTCCGCCAAGGGCCGGTTATCACCCGGCCCACGGCGAGGTGTGGGCGAGCACACTCAACGGCAAGTTGACCTTCGTCGCCGAGACGGTCGCCCCCTCGAGCCCCGCTGACGGCTACACCGCCTTCGAGCTCGTCCTGACCCCGCGCGGCGAGGTCATGATGTCGGCGACGCCCGTCGCGGGCGTGCTGTCGTGCCGGGGCGCCACCACGGGCCATCCGTACGTGGGGCTTGAGAACGCGACCGGACGCCCCATCGGCTACAGCGTCGTGGGCCGGTTCTCACCGCTGCGCCGTCAGGGCAACACCGTCTTTGTCACCTCGAGGTACGACTGGGGCTCCCAGCCGGCCATCGAGGTGGACACGGTCTCGGCGACGACCTACCTGCCGAGCCGCTCGGTCTACCACGTGCTCCCCGCCCACGGCCACCCGGGCTTCACCTTCGCCCAAGACAACGTCACGTGGGCCACGACGCCCCTCACTCCACCGAGGTCCAACGGCGTCTGCGCCACCTACCTCGCGTCGATCCCGTGACCTCCGCCCGCACCCGCGTGGAGAGGGCGCCGTCAACCCCAGGACGGCGTTCGCGCTGACCGAGCGGCACGCGTCCGTCGATTGAGGGCCACGCTCAGTCCGCGATGACGGACGTCAGCGAGGGGTCGGCCCGCCTAGGTCTGGTGGCGAGGACACCAGTAGGTGGTGCGTCCACCGATCGTCGCGGTCGTCATCGCCTCGCCGTCGAGCGGGCAGAGTCCCCCGCGCAGCCGGGCCGCCATGTGGTCCCCGAGGTGCGAGCCGCCCCGACGCGCGAGGGTGCGCGTCGTCGAGCGCAGCGCCCGGTGCAGCGCCGCGCGACGCGCCTCGTCGAGCCGGCCGATCGGTGTGCGCGGGTCGATCCCGGCGCGAAAGAGCGCCTCGTCGGCGAGCAGGTTGCCCACCCCGGCGATCCTCGACTGATCGAGGAGGCGGGCCTTTATGGCCGGTCCCTCGCCGCGCTCGGTGCGAAGCGCCTCGTCGAGCTGGCGCCGGGTGAGGGTGAGCGCGTCGGGCCCGAGCGTCTCGAGGTCGGGCTCGACCTCGAGACGCGCCAGCCGGCGCGGGTCGTGCACCACCAGGCGACGCCCGTCGGCGAACTCGAGTCCGCCGCGCACCCACTGCGCCCTAAAGGAGTGCGGTCCGTAGAAGAGGCCCTCGATCCCGGCCTCGGTGTCAAGGAGGAGGACGCCCGTCATCCCGAAGCGGACCCCGAGGGTCGGGCCGTCGGTCTCGAGCACGAGCAGCTTGCCGCGCCGGTCGGTGCCGGTGACGGTGAGCCCCTTCACGGCCCGGGCCCAGGTCGCGGGCGTCGCCAGCTTCTTGGCGAGGTAGCCGTCGGCCCAGCCGCGCGCGACCCTCGCGCCCACGACCCGCTCGGCGAGGCGCCGGTACGACTCGACTTCGAGGATCTCGGGCACCCGGCGCATCGTACCGGCGGCGAGACGGGCGACCCCTCTCACTAGTGTTGACCCGTGCCCGACAAGCCCCACTGGCGAGAGCTCTTCACCGAGGTGGTGACCTCCGGGCTGTGCACCGGGTGCGCCGCGTGCGTCGTGGTCTGCCCCCACCCGGTGCTCGACTACAACGACCGCGACGGCGTCTACCGCCCCTTCCACCTCGAGATCGACGGCGGCCCCGAGGACTGCACCCACGGCCAGAGGGGCTGCACGATGTGCACCCGGGCCTGCCCGCGCTTTCGCACCTGGGAGGGCGAGATCGACCGGCAGCGCTTCGCGCGCGAGCGCGAGCCCGAGGAGGTCTTCGGGGTGGGCGACGTCGTGCTGGCGCGCGCGACCGACCCCCAGCTCGGCGCCGTCGGCCAGGACGGCGGCTTCGTCTCGGCCCTGCTCATCTACGCCCTCGAGCACGACGTCATCGACGCGGCTCTCGTGAGTGCCCTCGAGGGTGACGGCTCCACCTGGCGCGCGGTGCCCGCGGTCGCGCGCACCCGCGACGAGGTGATCGCGACCGCGGGCTCGCGCTACACCTACTCGGCCAATCTGCTCGCCTACGACCGGGCCGTCGAAGGCGGGGCCGAGCGCATCGCGCTCGTCGGGATGGGCTGCATGGCCTCGGCGCCGGGCGCGATGCAGGCCCGAAAGGCCGGCAAGGTGGCGCGCCGGCTCGGTCTCACCATCGGCCTGCTCTGCTCGAAGACCTTCGACGACGCGATCTTCACCGACCTCTTCGAGGCCCGCCACGGCATC
>JAKABC010000103.1 GCA_021802025.1 Actinomycetes bacterium | reverse complement strand
TGCGTGCGAGACGTCGGTCACTCCGTCGGCCGACTGTTGTCCTGAGGAGGAGCGCATGAGGCGCATCGCCACCCTGGTCTTTTGCTGTGCGGCTCTCGTCGTCGCCACCCCGTCGGTCGCGAGTGCGGGGACCACCTCGACGGTCGTCACCGTGACCCCGAGCGATCTCGTGTCGACACCTTCGACGTCAGGCCAGTTCGTCGTCATCAACAACGGCGACGGCACCGGGTCGGTCTCGATAGCTGACGGCCCGGGCACGCCGCCCCTCGGGTTGAGCAGCCTCACGATGTCAACGGTCGACACTGGCAGCCACTGGACCGTCTACAACTACGACTGGATGGGAACCCCCCTCAGCGCAATCAACTCCCTGGGCTACTCGACCTACACCGACAACTCGACCACCGCGCCCGCGCTACAGCTGGAGATCAACCCGGGCAACCAGGCCGGTGGAATCGACTCCACGATTGGGTACTCGACCCTGAATTTTGAGCCGTACGTGAATGGAACCGTCGTTCCCGACACGTGGCAGAGCTGGAACGTTCTCGATGGAAAGGTGTGGGGATCGCACCTGACCGGCGCGCCACAGAGCGCGCCCGTGTCGTGGAGCACCTTCCTGACCATGTACCCCAACGCCACGATCAAGTACGGCTTCGGCGTCAACGTGGGCAGCGGGTGGAGTACGCCGATGACCGGGGCCGTCGATGCTCTCACCATCGGCACGGCGCAGGGGACGACGATCTACAACTTCGAGCTCGGCGCCGCGGGGAATCTCCCCTTCGCCTCGGCGGGCTCGGGTGCGGAGACCCCCGGTGCGACGAACTGTCAGACCTCGACGTTGGGGTGCACTGTTACCTCGAGCGGGGTTGCGATGAGCGTCCACCTGGGCAAGGGCACGTACAGTTCGTCACTCACGATCTACTGGACCGACTACACCTCCAACGGGGACGGGGGCTACTGCGCCCCGGCCTTGGGGTCGAGCACTCTGGTCGCTGCGAACGGAGACACGCTCAACGAGATCGTGAGCGGGACGGTCTGTGAGGTGGGTTCGTCGAGTCCGACGGCATCCCACGTCTTCACCGGCGAGTACGCCATCACCGGGGGGACGGGCCGTTTCGCGAACGCTGCGGGCACGGGCGCGATCGTCGGCGGCGACGACGGCAACGGCAACTCGTACTACAGCGAGCAGGGCACCATCTCGTACTGACCGGCTGGAGACAGTAGCTGGGGAGACCGGCGAAGGGAGGCCGTTCGAGGGCATCCCTCAGCGGTTGAGCCCGCTCGGGAGCTTCTCATCGGGCCAGTCGAGTTCGTCCATCGCCCGCCGGCAGGCGAACCGGTCGGTCATGCCGGCCACGTAGCCGACGGCGGCCCGTAGCGACGTGACGTCGTCGAGTGGCTCGGTCCCGGTGAGGTCGGGGATCCGCTCGGGGTGGGCCCGGTAGTGCTCGACGAGCGCGCGCAGCATCGCCACCACGGCATGGGCCTGGCGCTGAGAGGCCGGGCGCAGGTAGATCGCCTCGTAGTCGAAGGCGCGAAAGGCGGCGAGGGCCTCGGCGTGCTCGGGGTCCATGCCCACCACGCCGGTCGCGCGCGAGGCGTCGACGAGGGCGTTGATGAAGGCGCCGAGCTGGGCGCCCCGGCGCGTGCCGCAGCGCTCTCGCACGACGCGGGGCAGGTCGTCCTCGGTGACGATTCCGGCCGAGGCGGCGTCTTCGAAGTCGTGACAGACGTAGGCGATCCGGTCGGCCCAGGAGACGACCTCGCCCTCGGGGGTCGAGGGGGCCGGGCGGGACCAGGAGTGGTTGCGCACGCCATCGAGGGTCTCGGCGCACAGGTTGAGGGGCGCGAGGGCCACGTCGGCGCCCCACACCGCGTGGTCGAAGCCGCCCTCGACGTAGGGGTCGAGGGCCTCCTCGCTGGCGTGGCCGCCCGGCCCGTGGCCGCAGTCGTGGCCGAGGGCGATCGCCTCGGTGAGCGCGACGTTCAGTCCGAGCGGCCGGGCGACGCCGGTGGCGACCTGGGCGACTTCGAGGGCGTGGGTCAGGCGGGTGCGCATGTGGTCCTCGGGGAAGACGAAGACCTGGGTCTTGCCCGCGAGCCGTCTGAAGGCGCTCGAGTGCAAGATCCGGTCCCGGTCGCGCTCGAAGCAGGTGCGCCAGTAGTCGGGCTCTTCGGGCGTGGCTCGCCGACCGGCACCCGACGAGCGGGTCGCCCCCGGGGCGAGCGCCTCGTCGTAGAGGGCCTCACGCTCCTCGCGCGGGCCGAAGAGGGCGGGGGCCGGGGATAGGCGCGCGCCGATGACCGCGCGCGAGTCGTCGTGGGCGACGGTGATGTCGTCGGGGCCGGCGTAGCCGCCCATGGTCGCGGCCCACCGGCGGCTGCGCTCGGAGACCGGTTCACTCACGGACCCCATTGTGCCAGGGCGCCCTAGCATGGGCCCTAGGAGAGAGGGACCCATGGAGATACGCATCGGGATCGTGCAGTCGATGAAGGAGCTCGACGTCGAGTTGCCCGCCGAGACGGACCGCGACGCGCTCATGCGCGACGTCGAGGCGGCCCTGGCGGGCGAGGGCGTCCTGTGGCTGACCGACCGCCGGGGCCGGCGCGTCGGGGTGCCCGTCGCGCGCATCGCCTACGTGGAGCTCGGCCCGGCCCACAGCGAGCGCGTCGTGGGCTTCGGCGCCGTCTAGGTGCTCGACTACCACCTCCACCTCTGGCCCCACGAGGAGAGCTCGGTCTGGTTCCGCCTGGACCAGATCGCCGACTACTGCGAGCGGGCCCGGGCCAACGGGGTGAGCGAGCTCGCCCTGACCGAGCACACCCACCGCTTCGCCGACGTGCGCGCGGTGGTGGGGGACTTCTGGACCCGAGAGGCCCACGAGCCGACCAGCGCCGCCATGGCCGAGTACTTCGACTTCCACGCGCGCAACTCCCTCGAGGCGTACGTCACGCTCGCCCAGCGCGCGAAGGACGAGGGTCTGCCGGTGAAGGTCGGCCTCGAGGTCGACTACTACCGCGGCCAGATGCCCGAGGTCGCCGCCCTGCTCGCCCAGTACCCCTTCGACGTCCTGATCGGCTCGGTCCACTGGCTCGGCACCTGGCAGTTCGACGACTACGAGAACCCCGTGCACCTCCACGAGTGGACCGTGCGCGACGTCGAGGAGAGCTGGCGGCGCTACGCCGAGGCGCTCGACGAGCTCTGCGCCACGCGCAGCGTCGACGTGCTGGCCCACCCCGACCTCATCAAGGTGGCCGGCTATCGCGCGTCGGCCCCCGAGCCCCTCTGGGACGCGATGGCCGAGTCGGCCGCCGCGGTGGACGTCTCGCTCGAGTGCAGCTCGGCCGGCTGGAAGAAGCCCGCCGGCGAGCCGTACCCGGCCGCGGGCTTCCTCGACCGGCTGGTCGACAAGGGCCTCACCTTCACCACGGCCTCGGACGCCCACGGGCTCGAGCGCGTGGGCGAGCGCGCCGGCGACCTGGCCGCGATGCTCGAGGCCCGCGGGGTCACCCACCTCGCCAGCTACCGGGCGCGCCAGCGCGTGATGGTCGACCTGCGCACCTAGCCGTGGCGACCCTCAGCGACCTCGCGGCCTCGACCGGACTCGAGCCCGGCGCTATCGAGCACCTCACGGGGCTCACCGCGTCGTGGTCGCTGCTGGCCGACCTCGCCTTCAGCGACCTGCTCTTGATGGCGCCGACCCCGACGGGCCGGCTCCTCGTCCTCGCCCAGACCCGGCCCAACAACCGCACCACCTCGATCCCCGAGGACCTGGTGGCCTCCGACCACGATCCCGCGGACTGGCCACTCGTCGCCCGCTCGCTCGCCGGCGAGCGGGCCGTCGGCCAGACGCTGCGCCCGGGCGACGAGGGGCCACTCGCGACCTGGGCCGTGCCGGTCGGCTACCGCGGGCGCACCGTGGGGGCCGTCGTGCGCCTCCAGGGCGCGCGCGGCGGCGGGTCGGTCTTCGAGGTGCCCTACCTCTCGATCTTCGCCCGGCTCTGCACGATGGTGAGCGACGGGACCTTCCCCTTCCGCGAGGACGACGTCGCCGGTCCGGGCCTGCCCCGGGTCGGCGACGGGGTGATCCTGCTCGACGCGCGCGGGCGCGTCGAGTTCGCCACCCCCAACGCCGTCAATGCCCTGCACCGGCTCGGCATCTACGCGGCGCCCACCGGCCAGACCCTCGTCGAGCTGGGCCTGCGCATCCGGGCGCTCGAGCGCGCGCGCGACTTCGGGCTGCCCTCGCTCGAGGAGGTCGACGTGGGCCCCGACGTCGCCATCCAGGTCCACGGGGTGCCCCTGGTGGAGGGGGGTCGGGTGACCGGTGTGGTGACCCTGGTGCGCGACGTGTCCGACCTGCGCCACCTCAACCGGCTGGTCCTCAATCGCGAGACGGCCGTGCGCGAGGTGCACCACCGGGTGAAGAACAACCTCCAGACGATCTCGTCGCTGCTGCGCCTCCAGGCCCGGCGCAGCGAGGAGGCAGAGACCAAGACGGCCCTGCTCGAGGCCGAGCGGCGCGTGCGCTCGATCGCCGTGGTGCACGAGGCGCTCAGCCTCGAGCCGGGCGAGGAGGTCGACTTCGACGAGATCGTCCAGTCGATCGTCGCGCTGGTCGAGGACACGGCGCTCGCTTACCACCCGGCCGAGATCGTCGTCGAGGGCGAGCTCGGCGTGCTCAGCACCGACGTCGCGACCCCGCTCTCGCTGGTGTTGACCGAGCTGCTCACCAACGCGGTCGAGCACGCCTTCGTCGACGCCCCCGAGTCGCGCGACCCCACGGGGATCGTGACGGTGCACCTGCACCGGGCCGACCAGCGAGCCGTCGTCGAGATCCGCGACAACGGGCGCGGGCTCAGCCCCGACTTCTCACTGGACGCGCCGACGAGCCTGGGGCTAGCGATCGTGCGCGACCTCGTGGGCAACCAGCTGCTCGGTGAGATCGAGATGCGCTCGATCGCCCCCGCCGAGGGCGGGGGGACCTACGCGCGGGTGAGCGTGCCGCTGCGCGCGCGCGAGGCCTAGTGGACCGACTGGGCGGACTGGGCCATCTGGGCGGCCCGGCGGCGCGCGGCCAGCCACTGCTTGCGCAGCTTGCGGCGCTCGTCCTCCGACGTGCCGCCCCACACGCCCGACTCCTGGTTGGTCGCCAGGGCGAACTCGAGGCAGGCCTTCTGGCTCGGGCACTGGGTGCACAGGCGCTTGGCCGACTCGATCTGGTCGGTGGCGGGGCCGGTCGAGCCCACCGGGAAGAACAGCTCGGGCTCGTAGTTACGACAGGCCGCCTCGGCGCGCCAGTCGGCGTCGTCCCAGGCGTGGGTCCGATTCCACATCAACGTCATCGGGGGGGACATCCTCTATTTTCGGGGGGTTGAGGCTCGCGACGGGCGCGTATGCCGAAGGGAAAGTCTACTGGTGACCGGGCGCGCCGACAAGGGCACTCCGGCCCCGATTGGGGCCGCCACCGGGTCGCGGCGGCCCTGGTGACGGCCGTCGTGGCCCACCGGGGCGCGCACCACCGGTTCCGGGAGAACACCCTGGGGGCCTTCGAGGCGGCCCTCGCCCTCGGGGTGGACGGGATCGAGTTCGACGTGCGCCCGACGAGCGACGGGGCCCTCGTGGTCCACCACGACCCCCTCCTCGAGGGCCGCCCCCTCAGCCTGACCCCACGGGCCGAGCTGCCCGACTGGGTGCCGACCCTGGCCGAGGTGCTCGAGCTGACTCGCGGCGTCGTCGCCCACGTGGAGCTGAAGAACGCCCGCGAGGCCGGTGAGGTCGTCTACGACGACACCGGGGCCCTCGTGCGCGCGGCGCTCGCCGAGATTGAGGGCGCCCGCCTCGCGCATCGCCCGGTCGTGTCGTGCTTCGACCTGGCGACCTGCGCGCGGGTGCGCGCGAGCGGGGCCGACGTCGCGGTCGCCTGGCTCGTCGAGGGCGGACCCCTCGAGGGGGCGCTCACCGAGGCCCACGTGCTCGAGCTCGACGGGCTGAACCCCTTCTACCGCGACGTCGACGGGCCGGCCGTCGCGCTCGCGCGCGAGCTGGGCCTCGCCCTCCACGTCTGGACCGTCAACGCCGAG
>JAKABC010000102.1 GCA_021802025.1 Actinomycetes bacterium | reverse complement strand
TTGGAGGCGGAAGCCTCCGGCGGGGCGATCGAGCGGCGCACCGGTCGGCCGGCCCGCGAGGCCGACGACGAGGAGCGGGGGCGGGCCGGCGACCTCGTCGGGCGGGCCGTGGGCGCCCTCGCGGCGACCCTCGACTTCGTGCGCTGCTTCGTGGCGGGCTCGGTCGCCCTGGGCTACGGCGCGGCGTTCTTCGAGCGGGCCACCGCGAGCGCGCGCGACGTCGCGCGCCTGGGCTACGCGCGCGACGTCGCGCTCGAGCCGTCGCCCCTGGGCGCCGCGGGCCCGCTGCTCGGCGCGGCGGCCGTGGCCTGGCGAGTCCGGCCGTGAGGGGTGTGCCCGTGCGCGGGCTCGTCGAGCACCTGCGCCGTCACCCCGGTGACGCACTCGTCCTGGCGCGCGCCGGGTGGCGACTGCGCCGTCGGGGGTGGTGGCGGCGCTGGCCCTTCCTCCCGGTGCCCGACCGGGCCTACTGGCGTTTCCGGGTGGCGACGGCGACCGGACGCGACGACGGGCGCCTCGGTGTGGAGGAGGTCGTACGCGCGGCCCGGTGGTCCGTGAGCCAGAAGGGGCGACGGTAAGTTCTAGCCATGGGCCGGGTCCTGCTGCTCAACGCGACCTACGAGCCCCTGCAGTTGGTGTCGGACCGTCGGGCCGTCGTGCTCGTGCTCGGGGGGCGAGCCGAGCCCGTGGCCGTGCCCGAAGCCCCGCAGGTGTGGCGCTCCGCCTCGGTGAGCGTGGAGATCCCGGCGATCGTGCGACTGTGCGAGATGGTCCGACTGCCCTCGCGGGTGCGGACCCCACCGCTCACCCGTCGGGCCCTGCTCTTGCGCGACAGCTACCGCTGCGCGTACTGCCTCGAGCACGCCGACACGGTCGACCACGTCGTGCCCCGGTCGCGGGGAGGGCGCCACGACTGGCTCAACGTCGTGGCCGCCTGCAAGCAGCACAACCTCTTGAAGGGCGACCGGCTGCTCGAGGAGATCGGCTGGCGGATGCACTTCGAGCCGAGGGTCCCGGAGGGCCCCTGGTGGCGCTGGCGCCACGTGCCCGACCCCGATCCGCTCTGGGCGCCGTACCTGCCCAAGGCCTCGTGAGCGTCGCCGTCGACGAGCTGCTCGACTACGACCGGCTGCGTGCGACGGTAGAGGCCACCGTCTTCGTACGCACGACCTCGACCCCCCTGGTCGTGTTGGGGAGTGCGCAGGCGACCCACGACCTCGACCTCGCACGATTCGAAGGGGTCGCCCGACGTCGACGCCGTGGCGGCGGGGGACTGGTCCTGCTGGAGGCCGGCGATCTCTGGGTCGACTGGTGGGTGCCCGCCGGCGATCCCCGCTGGTCGGCAGACGTCCACGCGACGGCCGTGTCCGCCGGGGCTCGGTGGGCCCGGGTCCTCGGGGCGCGTCTCCACCAACCGATTGAGGTCCATCGCGGCCGGCTCGTGGCGGATCCGACCCGGCCCGGGGTCTGCTTCGCCGGACGAGGTCCCGGTGAGGTGTTCGTCGGGGGCCTCAAGGCGGTGGGGGTCACCCAGTGGCGAGTGCGCGAGGGCAGCTTTGTCTCGACGGTGCTGCCCGCCACGCCCCAGGGTCGTTTGGCCGCGGCGCTGCGAGCCCCCGGAGAGAGTGACTCGCTCGAGCACGCCACGCTCGCCACGCTCGGCCTCGCGGACGTTGCCGCCGCGTTAGTCGAGGAGTTGACCGGCGTCGACGGCCCCTGGCGGGTCGTGCGCGACACCCCGCTCGCCTAAGTCCGCGAGTCGTTACCCGCGTCGGGCCGCCCGCTCGACGCCCCGCCCCCTTCCAGGGTCCCAACACGCCCACAAATTGGGGAGTGGTGGGGAGAAGTGGTGTATGGTGTCACGAAGTGGGGGCCAGTGGAGGGCCCGGGGGAGGAGAGCGATGCTCGGCTTCGTGGGCCAGTTCCAGCACTCGCTGGACGCCAAGGGCCGACTCATCCTGCCCGCGAGGTTCCGCGCGGCCTTCGAGCGCGGCGGCAGCCTCAGCCCGAACACCGAGGGGTGCGTCGCGCTGTGGACCCCGAGCGAGTTCGCCCGCCAGATGGACGAGCGTCTCGCACGCGCACGCGAGGGCGGCCCCCAGGAGCGACGGGTCATGCGGTTCTGGTCGGCCAACTCCTCCGAAGTCGAGTTCGACAAGCAGGGCCGCTTCGCGCTGCCCCCCGCGATTCGCGACTACGCCGAGCTCTCGGGCGAGGTACTCGTCGTGGGGGCGATCGATCACATCGAGCTGTGGAACCCGCCGACCTACGCCGAGATGGTCAACGCCGCTGAGGCGACCTTCAAGCGGGGACTCGAGTGAGAGGAGGCGTGGCAGTTCTGTACCGACCGCGGACCACGCGCAGCCTGGCAGTCGCGGCGACGAGGCGGGAACCTTCCTCCGCCCTCTCGTCTCTCGTCGCGACTGAAAGGCTGCGGATGGCCCAGGTCAACTATCACGAACCCGTCCTCGTCCGCGAGGTCGTCGAACTCCTGGCGTACGCGCCCGCCGGGGTCGTGGTCGACGCCACCCTGGGTGGGGGCGGCCACACCGCGGCGATCCTCGAGCGCCGTGGGGGCATGCGCCTGCTCGGCATCGACCGCGACCCCGACGCGCGCGCCGCCGCCGCGGCGCGACTGCGCGGGGTCGCCGACCGGGTCCGGATCGCCGAGGCGACGTTTGACGACCTCGACGGGGTCATCACGACCCACCAGGACTTCATCGGCGACGCCCCGATCGTGGGGGTCCTTATGGATCTGGGCGTCTCGTCGCACCAGTTCGACGAGGGGGTACGCGGGTTCTCCTTCCGCGTCGACGCTCCCCTGGACATGCGGATGGACTCGACGCGCGGGGTGACGGCGGCCCAGTACCTCGCGAGCGTTGAGGTCCACGACCTGGCGCGACTGCTGCGCGAGCACGGGGAGTCGCGTTTCGCCGGCGCGATCGCGCGCGCGGTGGTGGCCGCACGCCCCGCGACCACCTTCGAGCTTGTCGCGGCGGTGGAGCGAGCGGTACCGCCCGCCGCACGCCGACGCGGCCACGTGGCCACGCGGGTCTTCCAGGCGCTGCGCGTCGAGGTGAACGACGAGCCGGGCCAGCTCGCGCGGGGGCTCGTCGCGGCCCTCGACGCCCTGGCGGTCGGTGGGACCTTGATCGTGATCTCGTACCACTCGGGCGAGGACCGTGCGGTCAAGGCCTTCTTCGACGACGCGCGCACCGGTGGGTGCACGTGCCCGCCCGGGTTGCCCTGCGTGTGTGGGGCGGTCGCCCGCGTCACGATCGCGAGTCGCGGCGCGCGCCTCGCGACGCCCGAGGAGGTGGCGCGCAACCCCCGGGCCCGATCGGCCCGGCTGCGCTCCGCGCTCAAGGTGGCGCCGTGAGTGTCGTCACCCTGCCTCGTCGCTCCGAGCGACGGCGCGCGACGGTGCGCTCGCCCCGTCGCGCACCGGCCCGGGCCGCCACCGCTCCGCGTCGTCGGGCACTGGCCGAACTGCTCGGGCGGGGTTCGGCCGTCACGCGATCGGCCGTGATCGTCTTGCTGGGACTTTCGATATCCATCGTCGGCACGATGCTCGAGGCCAACCGACAAGTGGAGATCCATACCCTCCAGAGCGAGTTGCTCCAGGCCCAGTCGACCTACGCCGAGCAGGTCGGCTCGCTCACGAGCCAGTCCGGCCCCGGTCAGGTGCTCGCCCACGCCGGGGCGCTCCACCTCGTCTACCCGACCGCGATCACCCAGGTCTCGTCTACGTCACTTGATGCGCCACTGCCTCTGCCGAAGTTCTCTGGATACGCACCGGTCACATCTCGGACGCAGCGGTGACCGCGTACTACCCCTCCACCCACTCCCGACCACGCGCCCGGGGGGCGTCGCCGACCCCACCCGGGGGCCGTCGACTCGTCGTGCTGCGCACGGTCCTGGCCGGAGCGTTCGTCGCCTTGGGCGTACGGCTGTTCTTCCTCCAGGTCGTCGATCACGCCCACTACGCCCGCCTCTCACTCGCCCAGGTACGCGTGGACGTCACGACGCCCGCGCTGCGTGGGGGAATCTTTGACCGCAACGGTCAGACGTTGGCCATCTCCAAGCCCACCTCGCTCGTGATCGCCGACGACTTCCAGATCGCCCACCCGGCCACGGAGGCCGCCGCGCTGAGTCCGCTCGTCCATATCCCCGTCGGCACACTGACCGCGAAGTTGTCGGAGAAGAACGGCTACGTCGTCTTGAGCAACGACCTGGATCTCACCGACGGGCACCGCATCGCCGGATTGGCGTTCCCGGGAATCGTGGTCCAGGCCTCATCGGTGCGCGCCTACCCCGATCCGACTCTGGCCACCGCGGTCATCGGTGGCGTCAACGCCAGCGGCGCGGGCACGGCCGGCCTGGAGTACAAGTACCAGTCCCTCCTGGCCGGCCAGACCGGCATAACCCGCGAGTTCATGTCGGCCTCGGGGGTGGCCCTGCCGGCGACGACGGCGACGGTCATCAAGCGTTCGACGCCCGGGGTCGGGCTCGAGCTCACGCTCGACTCGTCGTTGCAGTACGTGGCCGAGCGCGACATGGCGCTCGACCTCAAGAAGTTCGACGGTCTCGCGGGTGAGGCGGTCGTCATGGACGTCCGCACCGGCCAGATCCTGTCCGACGTCTCCCTGGTCAACACCAAGACCCACGCGGGGATCTTGGGGCCGATCCCGGCGTGGGGCCGGAGCGTGGGTGTCCCGGGGGTCGAGCAGACGCTCAACAACCTCCCCTTCACCCAGGCCTACGAGCCCGGTTCGATGTTCAAGGTCGTGACCTTCTCGGCCGCTCTCGCCGAGGGCAAGATAACCCCTAGGACCGTCTTCACCATCCCCAACTCGGTCGTCGTCGGCGGGCGGGTCTTCCACGACGCGGAGAACCACGGCCTGATCCACCTCACGGCGACCGAGGTGCTGGCCCAGTCGTCGAACATCGGCACCTACAAGATCGGGCTGCGGGTGGGCGAGGCGGGGCTGCTGGCTCAGGTCCAGCGGCTCGGCTTCGGCCAGACGACGGCCGTCGGCTTCCCGGGCGAGACGCCGGGACTGCTGGTCGACGCCGCCCACTGGTACACGAGTGACGAGGTCGCCCTGCCCATCGGCCAGGTCGACGCGGTGCCGGCGATCCAGGTGCTCGACGCGTTCAACACGGTGGCCAACGACGGCGTCTTCGTGGAGCCCAAACTCGTACGGGGCTTCGTCGAGCCCGATGGCACCGTGCGCCCGACACCCCCGAGCGCGACCCGCGAGGTCCTCACCCCGAAGGTCGACCAGACCCTGGTGAACATGCTCAAGCAGGTGGTGCTCGCCGGCACCGGGACCTACGCGGTCATCCCCGGCTACGAGGTCGCGGGCAAGACTGGGACCGCGACCATCCCCACGCCGGGCAAGGACACCCTGACCAACGACTTCTACGCCAGCTTCGTCGGCTTCGCCCCCGCCAACCACCCGGTTCTGTCGATGATCGTGGTCGTGGAGCGACCCCTCACGAACATCTACGGCGGCACCGTCGCGGCCCCGGTCTTCCAGCAGGTCATGTCCTACGCCCTGCACCACTACGGGATCCCCTCGAGCGGAGTCTTCCAGCACCCCCTGCCCGCTACGGCCGCCACGATGGCCTCGGACGTGACCACCTGATGCAGCTGGGCGACGTCCTCGACGACCTCACTCTGGATGTGGCCACGGCCGCCCTCGAGGTGACCCGGGTCGAGATCGACTCACGAGCCTGCGGGCTCGGCACGCTCTTCTTCGCCCTCCCGGGCACCCGGGCGCACGGGGTTGAGTACGCCCGCGACGCGGTGGCCCGCGGCGCCGTGGCGGTCGTGAGCGATCGGCCGGTGTCGGCGCCGGTCGCGGTGCCGGTCCTCGTGGTGCCCGCGAGCCAGATCGGCGCCCTGGTCGCCCACGCCAGCGCCGTCATCGTCGGGGAGCCCCAGGCCCGCACGAAGCTGGTCGCGGTCACCGGCACCAACGGCAAGACGACCGTCACGACCCTCGTGGCCGACCTCGCCCGTCGCCTGGGCTGGAACGCGGGCGCGATCGGGACGCTCACCGGGGCGCGCACTACGCCGGCGGCCCCCGAGCTCTACCGGGCCCTCGCCCACGAGGTCGGCG
>JAKABC010000101.1 GCA_021802025.1 Actinomycetes bacterium | reverse complement strand
TGACCGCCCGGGTCAAGGTGAGGTGGGGCTGGATCCGCGACGAGAGGATGGCCCCCACGAGTCCGCCGCTCATGGCCAGGGCCTCGGTCAGTCCGACGACGCCCGCCGAGGCGCCGTGCAGGCGCAGCCCCAGGATCACCGTGAAGAGCGCACCGTTGATCGCGAAGTTGATGAGCGGCGCCTGGATGACGACGGCGCGTAGGAGGGGGTTACCCAGGGTGAAGCGGACGCCCTCGATCGTCTCGCGCCAGAGGTTGGCCCGGGGCCGGTCGCGCTCGGGGGTGAAGCGGCCCGTGAGGGCGCTCGAGGTCGCGACCGAGACGCCGTAGGAGACGGCGTCGGCGAGGAAAGGGAGGGTCCGGGCGATCCCGTAGAGGACGCCGCCGAGCGCCGGGCCGATCAGGCTCGCCCCGTACTGGCGCCCCTCAGAGGCGGCCCACGCGCTCTCCAGCTGGCTGTCGTGGACGATCGCCGGCAGGGCCGCGTTGGAGGCGGGGGTGAAGAGGGTGTCACCCACCCGGTCGATCGTGGCCGCGACGAGCACGACCCACCAGGTGACGTGGTGGGTCGCCACGAGCCCCGCGAGCGCCGCCAGAGTCAGGGTGCGGACCCCGTCACAGGCGATCATCGTGAGCCGACGGTCCCACCGGTCGACGAGGGCCCCGGCCGGCAGGCGCACGGTGAACGCGACCAGTGAGGTGACGGTGGCGACGGTGCCGGCCAGCACCGCCGAGCCCGTGAGGGCGAGGATCAACAAGGGGTAGGCGAGGAAGCCGAACTCGGTGCCGAGCCCTGAGAGGACCTGGCCGATCCACACCAGGCGGAAGTTGCGGTTGCGCGAGAGCGGGGCCGGCGTCGCGACCGGGGGTGGTTGGCCGAGGACGTCGCCGGGATCGCTCACGAGGGAGCGACGATACTACCGGCGGACCGTGGCGAAGGGGGGCCGGCCGACCATGCCGGCGGCGACCGTGGCGTGGGTCACGGCGTCGACGAGCACGAAGCTGCCGGTCACCCGATCCTCGCGGTAGTCGTCGACGACGAGGGGCTCGGCGCACGCGAGACGGACGAGCCCGATCTCGTTGGTCGAGAGCGCCGGGGCGTCGGTGACCTCGAGCGAGCCCACGTCGAGGCGCCCCTCGAGGGCGCGCACCCGCACCGCGGTGGTGCGACTCGTGTGCTTCAGCCGGAGACGGCCGCCGGTGAGCTCGAGGGGGTCGTCACCGAACCAGCAGACCGTGGCCTCGAGCTCGCGGGTCACCCGGGGCAAAGGGGCGGTCGCGATGAGGTCGCCGCGGCCGGCGTCGGTCTCGTGGGCGAGCTCCACGTCGGCGGCGAGCCCCACCGCCGCCTCGTCGAGGGCCCGCCCCCCGTAGTGGATGGCGCGGATCGTCGTCTCGATCCCGGCCGGCAGGAGGGTCACGGCGTCACCGACGCGCAGCGCCTCGCCCGAGACGAGACCGGCGTAGGCGCGCCCGCCACCGGGCTGGCGCAGGACCCACTGGATCGGCAGGCGCGACCCCCGGCTGCGCTCCCAGGCCCCCGCGTCGCTCGACTCGAGGGCCTCGAGCACGGTCGGACCCTCGTACCACGGGGCCCGCGCGGAGCGCTCGACGACGTTGTCGCCGTAGAGGGCCGAGACCGGCACGGCCACGACCGACGTGGCCCCGAGTGTGGCGGCGAGCGATCCGACCTCGCGTACGACGCGCTCGTAGGCGTCGCGCGACCACTCGACCGTGTCCATCTTGTTGACCGCGACGACCAGGGCCCGTACTCCGAGCAGGGCGGCGATCACGAGGTGACGGCGGGTCTGCTCCTTGAGCCCGGCGGCGACGTCAATCGCCACGAGCGCGAGGTCGGCCGTCGAGGAGCCGGTGGCCATGTTGCGCGTGTACTGGACGTGACCGGGGCAGTCGGCGATCACGAGCTTGCGGGTGGGCGTGGTCGCGTAGCGGTAGGCGACGTCGATGGTGATGCCCTGCTCGCGCTCGGCCCGCAGGCCGTCGGTGACGAAGCTGAGGTCGAGGTCGCCGACGCCGCGTCGCTCGGAGGCCGCCGCCACGGCGTCGAGGGGGTCGTCGGCGAGCAGGCGGGTGTCGACGAGCAGTCGACCAATCAGGGTGGACTTGCCGTCGTCGACCGAGCCGACGGTGGCGAGTCGGAGCACGTCCTTGGTGGCGACGGGCATCTAGAAGTAGCCCTCGCGCTTGCGGTCCTCCATCGACGTCTCCGAGAAGCGGTCGTCGCCGCGCGTGGCGCCCCGCTCCGAGATGGTGGCGGTGGCCACCTCGGCCACGACCTCGTCGATGGTGCGCGCGCTCGAGAGCACCGCCCCGGTCCCGGTGGCGTCGCCCACGGTGCGAAAGCGCACCGTGCGCACCTCGACGACCTCGCCGTCGCGGGGCTCGACGTACTCCCCGACGGCGAGCCACATCCCGTCGCGGTAGACCACGGGCCGCTCGTGGGCGAAGTAGATCGAGGGCAGGTCGAGGCGCTCGCGCGCCACGTACTGCCACACGTCGAGCTCGGTCCAGTCCGAGAGGGGGAAGGCGCGCACGTGCTCGCCGGGGTTGACCCGGCCCTGGTAGAGGCGCCAGAGCTCGGGCCGCTGGCGGCGCGGGTCCCACTGGCCGAACTCGTCGCGGAAGCTGAGCACCCGCTCCTTGGCCCGGGCCTTGTCCTCGTCGCGCCGGGCCCCCCCGAAGGCGGCGTCGAAGCCGTGCTCGGCGATGGCGTCGAGCAGGGTGACCGACTGGAGCCGGTTACGCGAGGCGAGGGCGCCGGGGTCGGCGACCCGACCGGCGTCGATCGAGTCCTGGACCCTCGCCACGAGCAGGCGCGCCCCCAGGCGTGCGGCGGCCCGGTCGCGGAAGTCGAGGACCTCGGGGAAGTTGTGCCCGGTGTCGACGTGCAGCACCGGGAAGGGCAGGCCCTGGGGGGCGAAGGCCTTGGCCGCGAGGTGCAACAAGACGGCCGAGTCCTTGCCCCCCGAGAAGAGCAGGACGGGCCGCTCGCACTCGGCGACGACCTCGCGCAGGATGTAGAGGGCGTGGGACTCGAGGGCGTCGAGGTGGTCGAGCCCGGAGGACGTGGGGGAGGGGGCGAGCGCGGTCATGGGCTGTCTGCCAGTGTATTCTACAAATACACTAGAGAAAGTTAGGCATTAGCCCCGATGTCCGAGACTGCGCCCGACGGGGCCCTCCTAGCCGAGCTCGAGAGCGAGGACGCGCGCCTCGCGTCGGCCCCCCCGCTCGCCGTGCTCAGCTGGGTGTTCCGCCGTTTCGGCGCCGGCGCGGTCCTCGCGTGCTCCTTCGAGGACGTGGCCCTGTTGCACATGGCCCGCTCGATCCGGCCCTCGCTCGAGGTGGTCTTCCTCGATACCGGCGGCCACTTCCCCGAGACCCTCGAGTTCCTCGAGCGCCTCGAGCGGGACTGGTCGTTGCGGGTCGTGCGCACGACGCCCCCGCCCGAAGCCGAGGCGTGGCCGTGCGGGACCGCACGCTGCTGCGAGCTGCGCAAGGTGGAGCCCCTGTCGCGGGCGCTGCACGGGCGCAGCGCGTGGATAACCGCCTTGAAGAGGGTCGACGCCCCCACGCGCGACGGCGCCCCGGTCGTGAGCTGGGATCGGCGCTTCTCGCTGGTGAAGGTGAACCCCCTCGCCACGTGGACCGACGACGACGTCGCCTACTACCTCTCGAGCCACGGCCTGCCCGAGCACCCCCTGTGGGCGAAGGGCTACGGGTCGATCGGGTGCGCCGCGATGACCCTGCCCCCCCGACCCGGCGAGAGTCGCCGGTCCGGTCGCTGGGTGGGCCTCGCCAAGGACGAGTGCGGCCTCCACGAGTCCTGATATCCACCAGTTTTCCCGGTCCCACCGGTACATTTGGCGCAATGTCGCGGCACCGGAGGATGAGGCGAGGCCCGTGCTGCTGATCTTCCTCGCCCTCTTGTGGCTGGCGCTGTTGACCCCCATCGTCGTACGCAAGGTCCGCGAGGTGCGCTCCGAGCGCTCGATCGAGAGTTTCCACACCGAGCACGAGATCCTCAGCCGACAGGGCTACGCGGTGGCGCCGGTGCACCGGCTCGACGAATACGAGTACGAGGAGCCACCGGCCCCGGTCGCGACGCGCGCCGCGAGCTCGTACGCGCCGCGACGGCCCCGCCTCACCCTCGTTCACCCCGAGGACACGTACCGCACACTCGAGTCGCGCGGCACCTGGGAGGAGTGGAGCGAGGACTACGACTTCGATCGCGACGGGGGCGCGCGCGTCGGCCGCTACGGCGCGCCGCGTCCAAGTGCGCGTGCCGTGTCGCGTCCGAGTGCGCGTGCCGCGTCGCGCCCGTCGAGCGCGAGCCCCTACGCGCGCGCCTACTCGGGGTTCCCGACCGACGCCTCGCTCGCCTACGACGAGGCGCCCCTGCGGACCTCGACGCGCGTCCAGCGCCGGCGCATCAGCGTGGGCCTGCTCGGCTCGGCGCTCTTTTTCAGCGCGCTCGCCTACGTGACCTCGATCTCGCTGGTCGCCGACCTCGCCTACCTGGCCTGGCTCCTCGTCGTGGGCTACGTCGCGCTCGCGCTGTTCGCGCTGAGCCAGGGGTACCTCACGGTCGGGCGCGTCGGGACGCGGCGCGCGTACCCGACGCCCGTCGCCGACGCGCGCGACGACTACGAGGACGGGGCGTCGTCCGGCGCGTCCGACGGGTGGGACCGTTGGGACGAGGAGTGGGACGAGCGCGACGAGTGGGCCGAGATCCCCTCGCGGTCCGTCTCGTACGGGGCCCGACGCGCCTTCGGGTAGAATGGCCCCTCGTCGGGGGTGTAGCTCAATTGGTAGAGCGCTACGTTCGCAATGTAGAGGCAGTGGGTTCGAATCCCATCACCTCCACTCCGAGTCACTGAACGAATTGGTCGGTCCCGGTTTTGGATCGAGATCTTAAAGCCGACTCTTTTCCGGCTTCGCAGCACCTGGAGTGATCGGCGCTGATGTCATACGACCACTATCGTCCGAGCCCGCGATCGTCATGGAGATCGAGACTTGGGACATCGCGAGCGCGCTCTTTGGCGAGTTCTAGACGCGCCTGCAGCCGTAGGACGGCTTGTTCAAGTGGGGGAAGATCCTCGGTGATCGTTGCTTCGACTACTGCTCACGAGGTGTCGGAATAGTGGTGGGCAAGCCAGTCGCGCATTCCGGCAGCGTTCGGCCACTGGACATCCGGCTCGCTCTCAACGAGTTTGGGATCTAACTGTTTTACGGACTCTCCAATTTCGATCAGACGTACTCGAACGGCGTCGAAGATGAGTCCGTCAGATAGTTCACCGCGAGTGAGGTGGCTCCTGATTGCGGCAATCGCATCAACGATGTCGGCGAGGCGCTCCTCGACCCGTCGTGCGTTCAAAGTGGTAAAGCCTCACGTTCGACCTCTTCTCGAACCCGGGGTCGGAGGCTGTCTGACGGGACGACGTCAACCGGCACGCTGAGTATTTCCGAAAGCTCTCTGCGTAGTGCCTCTGAGTTAAACAGTCCCGTACCCCTGGCCAGGTCGACCACGAAATCGACGTCGCTATTAGGCCGATCTTCACCTCTCGCCGTACTGCCAAAGACGCGGACGTTGTTCGCGCCGTGGAGCTCGGCACACGCGAGTATGGCGCGTCGGTGATGGCGGAGTCGGCGACCAAGGGGGGTGTCAGGGAGGCCGGGTGGGCAGTCGCTCAAACGCTCAAGATCGAGAATGAGGCGGTGTCCCGTCGCGCGTACGAGACGCTCGAGCGTTGAGACCGAGGGTTCTCTGCGGCCGGACTCGTAGGCACTGATAACGCTTTGAGCAACATGAGCACGACGGGCGACTTCGGTCTGCGATAGTCGGGCGCCAAGGCGAGCCTGGCGAAGGAGCAATCCGGTTGAGATGTCTTCTCGACTCCCCATGCGACAGTAATAGTACTGATTGTCTATAAGCACTGATTCGGGAGACTTACGGAATCTGTGTCTCGTTTGAATTCCAACGGTCGCGGTTCGGGTCACTTAAGTTCACATATTTACGGGTGGACCCCTTAAGGTCCACCAAGCCCCTCGGTTTCGAGAGCGCTGCGCGCGACGCGCGACGCGGCTCAGGGTACGCCGTGGCGATTCGTCGCTAGTGTTATCTGCATGGTTACGCAGATAGTCAGAGAGCCCTCGGC
>JAKABC010000100.1 GCA_021802025.1 Actinomycetes bacterium | reverse complement strand
CGGGGTGATGGGCGACGGGCGGACCTACGCGTACCCGATCGTGATTCGTGCGGTGACGAGCGACGACGCGATGACCGCCGACTGGGCCCGGCTCGACTACGACCTCGTCGAGCGGATCGCCAGCCGACTGATCCGCGAGGTCGAGGGCGTGAACCGCGTGGCGCTCGACGTGACGAGCAAGCCGCCGGGCACGATCGAGTGGGAGTGAGTGGCGGTCGGCTCACCGAGGCCGGCCTGTGGGGCGACCCCGCGCCGGCGCGCCGGAAGGACCCGGCGGCCCTGCTCGAGGGGCTGACCGACCCCCAGCGCGCGGCGGTGACCCACCGGGGCGGGCCCCTGCTCGTCGTCGCGGGCGCCGGGTCGGGCAAGACCCGGGTCCTCACCCGGCGCATCGCCCACCTGCTCGCCACCGGCGACGCCGAGCCCCACCAGGTGATGGCGATCACCTTCACCAACAAGGCGGCCGACGAGATGCGCCGGCGCGTCGTCGAGCTCGTCGGCGCCGACGTCGAGCGGATGTGGGTCTCGACCTTCCACTCGGCCTGTCTGCGCATGCTGCGCAGCCACGCCGACGTGCTCGGCTACGAGCGGGGATTCACGATCTACGACGCGGGCGACGCCCAGACCGCCGTCGAGCTCATCATGCGCGAGCGCGGTCTCGACACCAAGCGCCTCGCCCCGCGTAGCGTGGCGGCGGGCATCTCGGCGGCGAAGAACGAGATGGTCTCGCCCGAGCGCTACGCGGCCACCTACGGCGACGACCCCGTGCGCCGGCGCATCGCCGACATCTACCAGCTCTACGTCGAGCGGCTGCGCCGGGCGAACGCCATGGACTTCGACGACCTGTTGCTCAACGCCCTGGCGATGCTGAAGCGCGACGAGCAGGTGCGCCAGGCCTACCAGCGTCGCTTCACCCAGCTGTTGGTGGATGAGTTCCAAGACACCAACGGGGTGCAGAACGAGCTCGTCATGACCCTCGCGGCCGAGCACCGGAACCTGTGCGTGGTGGGCGACTCGGACCAGTCGATCTACCGGTTCCGCGCGGCCGACGTGCGCAACATCCTGCAGTTCGAGTCGCGCTTTCCCGACGCGAAGGTGGTGGTGCTCGAGCAGAACTTCCGCTCGACCCAGGTGATCCTCGACGCCGCCAACGCCGTCATCGCGAAGAACCCCAGCCGCCACCCCAAGAACCTCTTCACCGACGGGGACACCGGCGAGCGGATCCGGCTCTACCGGGCGGCCGACGAGTACGACGAGGGTCGCTTCATCGCGAGCGAGCTGCGCCGGCTGCGCGCGGCGGCCGGGCTGGACTGGCGCGACATGGCCGTCTTCTACCGGACCAACGCCCAGAGCCGCGTGCTCGAAGAGGAGCTCCTGCGCGCGAGCGTCCCGTACCGGGTCATCGCCGGCACGCGCTTCTACGACCGCAAAGAGGTGAAGACCGCCCTCGCCTACGCGCGCCTCGTGGTGAACCCCCGCGACGAGGCCTCGGCCCGCCGCGTCGTCAACGAGCCCAAGCGCGGCGTCGGCGACGCCGCCCAGGCGAAGATCGGCGCCTACGCCGCCGAGCACGGCCTCTCCTTCGCCGAGGCCGTCGCCTTCGGGGCGGCCGCGGGGCTCACCGGGCGGGCGCGGGCGGGCTGTGACCGCTTCGCCTTCGTGCTCGATGAGCTGCGGGCCCTCGCCAACGACCTCGCCCCGCGCGAGATGATCGACGCCATCGTGCGCGAGTCGGGCCTGGGTGACGCCCTGCGCGCGGACGGGTCCGACGAGGCCTACTCGCGCCTGGAGAACTTGGGCGAGCTCGCGAGCGCCGCCGCGCAGTACGACTCTTTGCTCGACTTCGTCGAGCGCGTGGCCCTGGTGGCCGACTCCGACCAGCTCGGCGCGGGCGAGGGCGCCGTGTCGCTGATGACCCTGCACGTCGCCAAGGGCCTCGAGTTCCCCGCCGTCGTCATCGCCGGGCTCGAAGAGACGGTCTTCCCCCACGCTCGGGCCCTCAGTGACGACGCCGAGCTCGAAGAGGAGCGCCGGCTCTGCTACGTGGGCCTCACCCGGGCGATGCGCCACCTCACCCTCACCCACGCCTGGACCCGCACGATGTGGGGCCGGCTCACCGAGGCCATCCCGAGCCGGTTCCTCCAGGAGGTGCCGGCCGAGCTGGTGAGCGACCTCTCGAGCGTGGCGCCGACGCGCCGCTCGAGCTTCAGCCTCGACGAGGACGGCTTCGCCGGACGTGAGAGCGAGTTCGCCCAGGGTCGCGCCTTCGGCACCGGCACGGCCCCGCCGGTACGCTCGACCGGAGCCGAGACGCTCGGGCTGGCGCTCGGCGATCAGGTCGTGCACGATCGCTACGGCGCTGGGGTCGTCACCGCCACCGAGGGGGAGGGACGCCACGCGCGCGCGACCGTCGACTTCGTCTCGTTCGGGGTGAAGCACCTGGTGCTCGCGATGACGCCGCTGCGTCGCGCCTGATGGGATAAGTCCTCGCTAAGAATTCCCGATGGCCCGCGTAGACCCCGGCGCGGCCCTGGGAGAATGGCGGACGTGTCCAGCGCCCCCCCGACGCAGCGACCCCCTCGAGCCGGCTACAGCGTGCCCTCGCGACGTCGTCCCCCGGCTCGCCGGGGCCGTTACGGCCGACGCCGCCCGCCCTACGTCTACTGGGTCCGCCGGGCCTTCGTCGTGGTGAGCGTGGCGATCCTCATCGTCGTGGCCTACCTCGGGGTCACCCTCGTCCAGGCGCTCGGCAACCCCTCGCTCGGGGTCTCCTACCTCGCCCGGGCGGCCGAGTGGAGCCGCAGCCACGGGCTCGGCCCCGTGGTGCTCTGGGCCGAGAAGGAGTACTACGCGCTCAACCCGCCCAAGGTCGGCGGCAAGCCCAACCCCAACGCCTTCGGCAACGCGGCCACCAAGACCAACGCGTCCTCAGTCCGGGTGACGGCTAACGGTGAGTCCTACCTGCCCGCCCCGGCGCGCATGACCTCCCCGGCGGGCAAGTGGCTGCCCGGCGAGGGCGTCTGGCACCCGGTGGGCCGGCGCAGCGCCGACGGGATCCCGGCCGTCTACGAGGCCTTCGTGCGGCCCAACAAGGTCAACACTAGCTACGTCGTGGGCGTCGCCTGGATGGACCCGAAGCTCCTGAAGGCCCAGCTCTACTCGGGCTCCTACATCCCCGGCGGAGGGCCCTATAAGTACAGCGCGCCGATCTCGGCCAAGGCCTCCGAGAGCCTGGTCGCCGCCTTCAACGCCGGTTTCCGCATGCAAGACGCTCAGGGCGGCTACTACACCCAAGGAAAGATGATCATCCCGCTGCGCACCGGCGCGGCCTCGGCCGTCGTCTACAAAGACGGTGACATGACCGTGGGCGCCTGGAACCGCGACGTCCACATGACCAAGCAGGTCGTCTCGGTGCGCCAGAACCTGCGCCTCATCGTGATCAACGGCCATCCGGTGCCCGGGCTCGACAACGCCAACTACATCAACTGGGGGGCGACGCTCGGTGGCTCCTACGCGGTGTGGCGCTCGGGCCTCGGGGTCACCAAGGACGGGGCCCTCGTCTACGTCGGCGGACCGAGCCTGTCGATCTCGGACCTGGCGAACGTGCTGGTGCACGCCGGGGCGGTGCGCGCGATGGAGCTCGACATCAACACCGACTGGGTCCAGTTCTCCTCCTACCAGGGGCCCCTCGGCAAGCCGATCAACGGTGGGAACGGGACCGACCTCCTGAGCTCGATGAACGGCATTCCGTCCCGGTTCTTCGCGAGCTGGTGGAACCGCGACTTCTACACGATGTCGCTTCGCCCCTCCGACATGGTCATTCACGCGAAGAAGAAGTAGTCCCCGCGAAAGGGTGTGGACCCGATACGCGGGTGGGCTCAAACGAGCGCGGCGGGGATGTAGCTGACGACCCCACGGCGAGCTTCGTCTCGGGCGGTCCCTTGGCGCCCCGGAGACGCGCGGCGGCGCGAGTCTCTCGCGTGGCGTCTAGGACGGCCCTCAATAAGTCCCGTAAGTTGTCACAATGGACCGGGCCGCGCCCCAAGGCGCGCCGGACCCCGGTCGAGCCCGGTTGGCTCTGTACCTCTACTTCTTGACGGTCGCCTCGACGGTCTGGGCGAGGAGGGCCTGACCGGCGACGCTCGGGTGGACCCCACACCCGGAGAAGGTCGTGCCACTGAAGAGGCGCGTCAAAAGGCCCGCGGCGCAGGTGTCACCGGCCGAGAAGCTCGCCGCCTGCTCGAAGGCGCCGTAGCCGTCGGCGATCTCCACGTTGAAGCCCGCACCCCCGGCGTCGAGGGCCTTGTTGAGGTAGGTGCTGGCGAGGCTGTCGAGCGGGTTGGCGTAGTTCGTGGCGTAGTAGTTCACGAGCACGATCTGGCCCTTGTAGTGCGCCGTGACCCGCAGCGTCTGGAGGATGGTGTGCACGTTGGCCGTGACCGTCGCGAGTACCGGGCCGAGCTCCGTCGGGGACGCGCACTGGTCGGCGGTGGTCTCTTGGCAGATGAAGCCGTCGTTGGCCCCGATCATGAGGGTGATGAGGGTCGTGCGCGGGTGCGAGTGCAGGTAGGCGAGCGCGAAGGCCATCTGGCTGCCCGTGTAGCTCACGTGGAGCGGGTAGAGCGACCGGTAGCCGCCGGCCTCGAGGGCTCCCGTGGAGCTGGGGTGGTTCTCGCACCCGTTGCTCAGGGCGCTCGCGTTCAAAAAGCTCGACGACGTCTCACCCGGGCAGGCGGCGTTGGCGAGGTTGAGCCCGAGGGCGCTCGCGACGTCCTCGGGGAAGCCGACGAAGTTCGCCGCGGAGGTGTAGTCGGGCGCCGGCACGGTCGTCGACTCCCGGTAGCCGAAGGACACCGAGTCGCCGAGGGCCAGGTAGTCGCTCCCGGGCGTCACGACGTTGACCGAGTAGTGGCGTCGCCCAGCATGGGTGTTCGACGCCCCCGCGGACGCTCCGGTGAGGAGCGTGGCACCGAGAACTACCGCGACCACCGCACGACGTGACACGAACCACTTGGAGACTCTCACGAGGTCCCTCCTTGCTAGTGGCCCCAGACTAACGAGTCGGGGTCGGCTGTGGGGAGCGACCCGGGTCGTTAGCCGCCCGTGGGCGGTGCGGGGAGGACCTCGGGCACGAGGGACTCGGGCACCGATGAGGTCATGACGACGACCCCCACGCTCATGGCGACGACGCCCACGCCCGCGACGAGGAGTGCTCCGGCGCCCGAGGTCAGGCGCTCGTGGAAGAGCCCGAGGCCGTAGAGCACGCTCACGAGCGGGTCGACGATGACGATCAGCGGCTGGGAGACGCGCAGGGGCCCCTCGCGCAGCGCGAGCTGCTCGGTGGTGAGCCCGCCGAGGCCCGCGACGACGAGCGCGTAGAGCGGCCACGAGGTGAGAAGGGCGCCGACCCCACCGGCGACGAGGACGTCGGTGGCGCTCTTTATGAAGGTGGCCTCGAGGGCCCACAAGACGGCGGTGGCGGTCGCGAAGCTCGCCGCGCGTCGTACCGGTCCCGCCCCGCGCGCGAGAGCGACGAGCACCAGGACCGCGGTCGCCGAGGCGACGATCGTCGTGACCCACGCGGCTCTCGTCGGCGTGCGAGCGACGCCGTGGGGGTCCACCACGACCAGCACCGTCGCGAGGGCGAGCGTCGTCACCGCGGCGCTCGTCCAGGCCGGGCGCGAGAGGCGCTGGCGCCGCCAGAGCCGCCGTAGGACGAGGGCGATCACGAGCTCGCCCACGAGCAGGGGCTGGACGAGGGACATCGGGCCCGCGTGCAGGGCGACCGCCTGGAAGACCAGGGAGCCGGCCATGGCGACCCAGCCGAGCAGCCACAGCGGGTGGCGCACCACCTGGCGCACCCACACCCACCCTCGTCGGCCCCCGGCCGACGAGGCCACGTGCTGCATCATCACGGCGGCGGCGTTGGCGAGGGCCGTCAACAGCCCGAAGGTGACGGCCACCGCGGTCGAGGTCACCGGCGGCTCGCTCGATAGGGAAACGCGAGCCGCGTGGGCGAGTCTCGGCGCGAGGATTCCGTTACCTCGGTCCCGGTCCCGGTCCCGGTCCCGGTCCCGGTCTCGACCGCGACGAGGGAACCTTCACCCTGCTGAGCCCACGGCCGAGGCGTCACGACTCTCGACGCCGCTCGCCCATGGGCCGAACCTACCGCGCGTT
>JAKABC010000099.1 GCA_021802025.1 Actinomycetes bacterium | reverse complement strand
GCCTCGCCGTTGGGCGGCAGGACCACGGTCTTATTCGAGGCGGGGAAGACGTCGCGCTGGGTCGAGTGGATCGGCCCGCGCGGGCCGAACATCACGACGTCGGGGTAGCCGCGCAGCACGCACACCATGGGCGAGGTGTTGACGTAGACGACGGTCACGTACTTGGTCGTGCGCTTGACCTGGGCGTAGTCGAAGCTCGACAGGTGGCTCGAGGAGCAGGCCGGGGGCGGGGTCTGGGCCGCGGCCGGGACCGACCCGATCAGGGGGACGGCGAGGGTGGCCAGCACCAGTGACACGCTCGCGACCCGGGGGGCACCGCGGCGCCTACCCACCCGAGTCGCCGGAGACATCCGGGCAAGCGTAGCAACGCCTACTCATCGAGCGGGGGGACGACGACGACCGGCACGCGCGCGTGCTCGACGAGCTGGAGGCTGGTCGAGCCCACAAGGAGCCCCTCGGGGTGGCCGTGTCCGCGCCGACCGACGACGAGGATCTCGGCCTCGACCGGTGGAGCGACGCTGCGCAGCAGCACCGAGCACGGGTCGCCGTTCTCGACCCGCCAGCGCACGCGCTCGGGGTCGAGGCCAAGTTCGGTCACCGTCTCCGACACGACCGGAGGGATCGCCGGCTCCGCGGTGCGCTCTTCGAGCATCCCCCGGGCGTGCAGGACCCACGTCGTCGCCCCCGCGTCGCGGGCCAGGGCGAGCGCGACGCGCAGAGCGCGCGTCGCGCTGGGCGAGCCGTCGAAGCCGACGGCGATTGATCGGGTCACCTCGCATCCTCCTCGCTCGAGGCGAGCACCTCGACGGTGCGCCAGAACTGCTCGAGCGCCGCGGGCCCCGCCTCGGCCCCGGGACCGCCGCTCGTGGGCGCCTCGTCGGCCGAGGACTCGCCGAGCAGCGCCGAGAGGCTCGCGGTGGTTGACGCGCGCAGGGCGGCGAGGTCGTAGCCACCCTCGAGGAAGAGGGCGATCCGCCCCGGCCCCGGGGCGAAGCCCCCGGCGAGCGCCGCGAGCGCCGCGAAGTCCCCGCTCGTGAGGGCGAGGTCGGCCAGCGGGTCGGCCCGGTGGGCGTCGAAGCCGGCCGAGACGAGGACCCAGGTCGGATCGAACGACTCGACGACGGGGGCCGCCGACTCGAGCGCCCGGCGCACCACGTCACCGGTCGCCCCCGGGGGCAGCGGCAGGTTGAGGGTCCGGCCGAGCGCCCGCGGCCCGCCGACCTCGGCCGGGGTGCCCGAGCCCGGGTAGAGCGGCCACTGGTGGGTCGAGACGTAGAGCACGCGGGGCTCGTCCCAGAAGATGGACTGGGTCCCGTTGCCGTGGTGGACGTCCCAGTCGACGATGACCACCCGCTCGCCGGCCTCTATCAGGTGAGCGGCGGCGACGGCGATGTTGTTGAGCAAACAGAAGCCCATCGCGCGATCCGCCAGGGCGTGGTGTCCCGGGGGACGGGTGACGACGAAGCCCACCCCGTCGCCGCGCTCGGCGAGCGCGTCGACGACGGCGAGCCCCGCGCCGGCGGCCTGGACCGCGATCGACCAGGAGTCGGCGGTGGCGTAGGTGTCGGGGTCGAGGTCGCCGCCCCCGGCGTAGCAGAAGGCCCCGAGCTCATCGAGGTAGCCGCCGGCGTGAACCCGGGCGAGCTCCTCGCGCCGGGCCGCGCGCGGGCCCACCACGACGAGGTCGCCGCCCAGGTGGAGGTCGGCGACGCCCTCGAGGGCGGCCGTGGCGCGGGCCGGGCGCTCGGGGTGGCCGGCCTCCTCGTGGGCCTGCGCGCCGTAGTCGGCGTTGAGGACGAGCGGGCTCACGCCGATCCCGGCTCGCCGGAGCGGTCGCGCCGCTCGGCCCGTCGCGCCCGTACCGTGGCCGTCGGCTCGATGGCGAAGCGCACCTCGATCTCCTCGGCGTCGTGGACGATCTCGACGTCGAACCCCGAGTCGTAGAAGACGGCCAGCATGTCCCGGTTCGTCGCCAACGTCGAGGCCGAGAACGCCTCGATGCCCCGGGCCCACGCCGCGTCGGCCAGTCGCTCGAGCAGGGCGAGGCCGAGGCCCTGGTGCTGGTGGGTGTCGAGCACGACGAAGGCCACCTCGGCCGTGGAGGAATCGGGGTAGCGGTCGAAGCGGCCGACCGCCACGAGCGCGTCGCCCTCGAGGACGACGAGGGCCAGGCGCTCGCGGTAGTCCACCGTGGTGAGGTGGGCGACCTCAGCGGGGCTGAGCTCGCTGTGCAGGGAGAAGTAGCGACGGTAGATCGAGTCGGCCGACAGGCGCTGGTGGAAGGCCACCAGGCCCGCGGCGTCGCTCGGGCGGATCGGGCGCACTACGAGGGTGCGGCCGTCGCGGGTGGCGATCACGCCCTCGAGCTCGTGGGGGTAGTGGGCCGGGCCCGTTGAGTCGGAGCGGTTCGGGTGCGTGCTCAGTGGGACCTCCCTCGACCCTCTCTAGCATCACAGCGCCCGCGCCGGACCGCGGCCTAGGGGCGAAGGGCCCGGCCCGGTCACCTAGCGTGTCGACGTGGAGGAGGTCGACCTCACTGACGGGGCCCGGGCGCTCGGCGGCTCGCGGGTCCTGCGCGCACGGCTCGCCCTCCCCGAGGGCGAGGGACCCTGGCCCGGGGTCGTGATGATCCACGAGGTCTTCGGCCTCGACGAGGTCATGACCCGTCAGGCGCGACGCCTGAGCGCGCTCGGCTACGCGACCCTCGCGCTCGACCTCTACTCCGACGGCGGGGCCCGGCGCTGCCTCGCGACGATGTTCCGCGCGGTGGCGAGCGGGACCGGACGCCCCTTCGCCGACGTCGAGGCGGGCCGTCGCTGGCTGGCCGGCGCGCCGTGGTCCACGGGGCGCGTCGGGGTGCTCGGGTTCTGCATGGGCGGCGCCTTCGCGCTCTTGGCGGCCCCGCGGGGCTTCGACGTCGCCTCCGTCAACTACGGCCAGTTGCCCAAGGACCTCGACGCCGCACTCGAAGGGGCCTGCCCGATCGTCGCCGCCTACGGCGGCCGGGACCGCTCGCTGCGCGGCGCCGCCGCGCGTCTCGAGGCCGCCCTCGAGCGCGCCGGGATCGACCACGACGTCACCGAGTACCCCTCGGCCGGCCACTCCTTCTTGAACGACGCCATGGCCGGCCCGGCGTGGCTGCGGCCGCTGTTGCGCGTGGGCGGGGTCGGCCCCGACCCCGAGGCGTCACGTGACGCCTGGGCCCGCATCGACGCGTTCTTACGTTCGCACCTCGCCTAGCGAAGGGGCGCCAGCGCCCCGGCGTGGCGGATCTCGACCCCGAGGCCCTCGTCGAAGGGGCCGAGTCCGAGCACCCGGGTGAAGAAGGCGACCTCGATCGCGGCTTCGCGCCGCCAGGTGGCCGGGTCCCGGAAGCCGTGGCCCTCACCCTCGACGACGACGAGGCAGTGGGGCACCCCGCGCGCGTCGAGCGCGGCCGCGAGGGCGAGCGACTGCTCGAGGGGGACGACCTCGTCCCTCGTCCCGTGGAAGATCGCGAGGGGTGTGGTGAGCTCGTCGGCGAAGGCGACGGCCGAGCGCTCGCGATAGAGCTCGGCGGCCTCGGGCAGCGGGCCCACGAGGCCCTCGAGGTAGTGGGCCTCGAAGCGCGCCGGGGCGCGCGCGAGCTGGCCCAGGTCGGTCACGGGGTAGCGCAGCGCCGCCGCCGCCACGAGGCCGCGTCGGGCGAGGCCGAGGGTCGTGACCCCGCTCGAGCTCGAGCCGATCGAGACGACGCGGGCCGGATCGAGCAGGCCGCGCGCGGCGCACCACGCGACGCACGCCGCGCAGTCCTCGACGTCGACCACGCCCCAGCGCCCGCGCAACCGCTCGCGGTACGCCCGACCGAACCCGGAGCTGCCGGCGTAGTTGACGTCGAGGTAGGCGTAGCCCCGGGTCGTCCAGAACTGGATCTCCGGGTCGTACTGGGCCGGCGCGCGCCGGGTCGGGCCGCTGTGGGCGTGCAGCAGGGCCGGGGGCGCCTCGCCCGGCGGGCCGACGACCTCGGCGTTGGTCGGGGGGTAGTAGAACGCGTGGACCGGCCCGTCGGGCGTCGCCACCGAGAGCACCTCGGGCACGGCGACGTCGCCCGGCGCCAGACCCGGCGGGCCCGCCACGAGGACCCGGGGTGGGGTCCGTCGCCCCGGGTCGACGGCGACGACCTCGCCGCGGCGTTGGGGCCCCCCGGATAGAACGGCGCTGCGCCCGTCGGTAGCGAGCGCCTCGATCGTGGTCCAGGGTCCCTCGAGGGTCTCGACGCCACGGGGGGTGAGGACGCCGAGGTGGTCGAACCCCCCGCGCGTCCAGCTCGCCAGGACCGAGCCGTCGGCGCGCGCCACGTAGCTCGTCGCCCCGGCGAGCCAGGGCGGGGGAGCGAACTCCGCCTCGAGCGCGGCGAGCTCGACCCAGTCGCCGTCGACGCGCGCGAGCACGTTCCACCAGCCCGAACGGTCCGAGATCGCGTAGAGCGTGCCGTCGGGCCCGTAGCGGGGCTGGGTCACCGACTCCCCCGGCCCGCCCAGGATCACCCGGTGGGACCCGTCGGCCCGGTCCACCTCGACGAGGACCGACGAGTCCCACGGCAGGTCCGGGTCGTCCCAGGCGACGACGGCCAGGTGGCGGCCGTCGGGCGAGAGGGTCGGCCCGTCGAAGAAGTCGTGGCCGGTCGCGACGGTCGTCTCGCGGCGGCGCTCGGGGTCGATCAGGACGATCTCGTCGTGGACGCCCCCGGGGTCCTCGACCTCGCGCAGCACCGCGACGGTGGGACCCGGACCGAGGGCGGGGGCGCCGTGGCGCCACGTGGTCGGCGCGGGCGGGCTCGAGGTGAGCGCCTCGGGCGCCCGGTCCGCGCGGAGCCGGTAGAGGCGCTGGTCGAGGTCCGCGACGACGACGACCCACCCGTGGCCCACGGCCAGCGGGCGCGCCCCGACGTCGTGCACGCGCGAGCGCACCGCGAGCTCCGAGAGCCACCGGGGCTCCACGTCGCGTGGGGCGAGGTGGCGAACGAAGCCGCGCCCACCGCGCGCGGGGTCGGACTCGACCCAGTAGAGGTCGTCTCGATCGGCGCCGAGCCACGCTCGGGAGGTCGACCCGGCGACGAGGTCGTCGATCGTGAGGGGCGAGGGCCAGGTGCCGTAGGCCCGCTCGCGCGACACCGCGTCGGGCGGACTAGGCCGGGTCGCTGGGAGCGCGCCGCTCGCGCAGGCGTTGGCGGGCCTGGCGGGCGCGCTCGCGGCGGGCGGCGCGGTCGCTCTTGGCCATGGCGACCAGGACGAGCAGCAAGATGACCGCTCCCCCGATCGCCAGGACGAATCCGAGGAAGTACAGGTTCAAGATGTGCTGGCAGTTGGTGCTGACCCCGATCCCGAGGGTCGGGTTCGAGGGGGCCGAGCACGACGCGTCGATCGCGTGGGTCCGCGTGATGAGCGCGATTCCCACGGCGACGACGGCCAGGCCCACCAGGGCGGTCGTCCGTCTCACTACTCGGTCACACTAACGAGGACGCCCTCGACAGTGGGGGAGCGTCACGCACGAGCCACCGAAGTTCTTAGGCCCTTCTTCGGGCTATCTCAGGGCGGGGCCGTACGGTAGTCGGGCCCGCCGGACCCTCGGGTCACGGCTCGGGGCGTTTGGACTTCGAGGAGTGTTCGTGCGAGTTCGGTGGGCCGTGGTGGGGGCGTTCGCCCTGGTGGGCGCGGTCGCGCTCGGCGCCGCGCCCGGCCTGGCCGGCGCCGACACGACCCCACCGGCGACCACCGGTTTCTACCTCGCCCTGGGCGCCTCGGAGTCCCTCGGCTGGCAGCCGACCCTCGCCGCCCCCAACGGCCAGCGCACCGACCAGGGCTACGCCAACGACCTCGTCGCCTTCGAGGCGGCCCGGGGGGTCCACCTCGACCTGACCCAGCTGGGCTGTCCCGGTGAGAACACCGCCACGATGATCTCGGGGGCCGACCGGTGCTACCAGTCGAGCGGCTCCCAGCTCGCGAGCGCCGTGGCCTTCCTCGAGGCCCACCGGAGCGAGCCGGGGATCGTGACGATCGACATGGGCTTTAACAACATGATGAGCTGCATGCGCGCCGGGGTCGTCGACCCGCCCTGTGTCAGCGCCCACCTGGTCGAGGTGCGCACCGAGCTCGCCTACATCGTCACCACGCTCCAGGCGGCGGCGGGTCCCGAGGTCACCTTCGTGGGGCTGAACCACTACGACCCCTTCGCCG